>JAQBWE010000059.1 GCA_027625315.1 Planctomycetota bacterium | reverse complement strand
GGTGGGGCTCATCCTAGGGGGCGCGAGGCGTCGGCGTCACGGACAACGGCTACACTCGCCGCTCCGCCCAAGAGGAGTTCACCATGCGTCTCATCGAACGAGTGTGCCTGTATCTGGTCGTGGCGTACGCGGGGGTCGGCCTGCTCGATCGCGCACGGGCCGACGACGAGGCCGAACCGGCGCAGCCCGCGTCAGTCATTGAGGCCACGGAAGTGGTCCTGCGCAACTCCGACGGCGACATCGTGCTGCGCTTGGGCGCCACAACCGCCGGCGCTGGCGTGGTGGAGGTGTTCAACAAGACGGGCCAGCTCGCCACGCGCCTCTTTGCCCGGCCTGATCGCGACGGCGAGCTGCAGTTGTTCGACGAGCACGGCGAGCTGCGCGCCAACATCGGTGGCAACGACGTCGGCGGCTACATCAACATCTACAAGTCCCAGGATGTGCCCGCCATCTACCTCGGCGCCGATAGCGACCGGGAGGCAGGCTACGCCGTGGTCTACGGCGCGGGCGGCAAGCCCGCCGTGCAATTGTTCGAGGATGACGGCGGTGGTCGCGTCGCGGCCTCACGGGCGGGTGACGGCCGACGTGTGATCGAGATGGGCGCCGCACCGGAAGGCGCCGGAGGGTTCCTGGCGCTGTCCAACGGAGCGGGCAATCCGGGACTGGCGTGCTACTGCTCAGACGTGGGCGGTCAGGTCAAAGCTCTGAACTCCGATGGCAACGCAGCGGCGTTCCTCGGGGTGAGCTCCGACCCCGCGGGCAACGGCCTCATCTACGTGGCGCGGGCCGACGGTCAACGCATCCTCGAGACCGGCGCCAACACCTCACGCGGTGGCTACCTCGGCATCAACAGCGGGGATGGCAAGCGCACGGTGTTCCTCGGATCGTCGACCGGAGAGTCGGCCGGCGACGGCGTGCTGGAGATCATGCGCAAGCAAGGCTCGCTCGGCGTCGTGCTGCGCGCTTACGAAGGCGGCTCGTCCATACGCGTCTACGACAAGGACGAGAAGGTCATTCAAAACCTGCGGTAGGAGCAGCGAGCTCGGCCGCGACCTCGACTTGATCGAGCGACCCGTGACGATCCCGACCGGCACGCAGGCGTTCCTGGAGGCGCGAGCGCGCCGGCTCCGGCAGTAGCGGATCGACCAACTGCACGACGTAGTTGGTGGACACGTCGTCGGGTATCCCGTAGCGCTCAGGCATCTGCCCCGGGTCGTAGTACGTGCCAAACGCCAGGTCCATGAGCGGACTCAGGTTGGCGAAGTTCACCTTCCCGCTATGCCCGACTTCGTGGTGCCAGTGATGGAGGCGCGGCGATCCTAGCAAGTAACGCAGCGGGCCCGGCGAGAGTGAGACGTTGCTGTGGATGTAGAGCGCCCACAGCCCGCGGAACATCGCAAAACCGGCAAGCGCCTCGAGCGGGAAACCAAGCAGGATCGCCGGTAGGTTCTCAATGAGGCGCGTGTAGAGATTGTCGAAGGGGTGCTCGCGGTAGGCCGCGACCCAGTCCACCGTCTTGGCCGTGTGATGCACGCGGTGGAACCGCCACAAGAACTCGAACTTGTGGGAGAGCCGATGGCCCCAGTAGATGCCGACGTCGCAGAGCAGGATGACGCCGAGGAACTGCAGCCAGAATGGCTGCGCCCCGACGAACGCTCGCACGCCCGCCAACGGCAACTGGCTCGAGTGGCGGTACACGAGCGTCAGCACGAACACGACCGGCGCCGTCCAAAGAAGGAACTGCCCGAACGCGAACAGAAGATCGGTGCCGTACTCGGCCCGCAGCCGACGCTTGGCGCCGCGCTCGCGCGGATGCGCCGGGAAGAGGATCTCGAGCGGCAGGAAGATCGCGAGCAGGATCGCGAAGCCTCCGACTGCGTTCCAGATCGCGTTCACGTGCTCGTCCCGACTTGGGCCTAGCGGTCGCCCTGGGAAGCCTGCTTCGCGGCCTGCTCCTTGGCCTTCGCCTCTTTGGCCTCGGCCTCCCTCTTGCGCTTGCGCTCCTCAATCAACCGCGGCGGCAGGGCCGACTTGGAAGTCGGGAGGTACGCCTCCGGCGGCGGCTCCTCAGCCCCGCCCAGGTCTTCCATGGGCAGCGACTTGCTCGACGGGAGGAAGACCGGGTTCTCTGGCGCCTCGCCCGCAGGCGAGGGCACGAAGGATTTGGATCCCTGCAGGAATACGTCGTCCTGCTCTGCCGGGGTGAGTTCTACGGCGCCGGGCGCCGCGCTCGGCTCCGGGTTCGCCCCGCGGTGCTGTGACATCACCATCCACGCCGACACACCGATGGCGAAGACCACCGCCAGGGCCTGGGCCACTCGCAAACCTACCTTGCTCATGACGATCCTCCGTGCGGGGTGAACGGAGCCAGTGTAGGGGCGGTTCGGGCCCGGGAGGGCCGCCGGGACACTCTGTGCAGGACCTTTGCCCCCCGAAACCGATCCGTCGGCCGCGGCGCCGCCCTCAGGCCTCAAACGGCCAGATGCAGGAACAAGTCGAGGTGACGGCTCCGCCTACCAGCAGCCGCCCCAACCGAGGCCGACGTAGCCGCCGCCGTAGTAGCCGCCGCAGCCACCACCCCAGTAGCGGGGGTAGCAGGAACTCCACCCGAGGCGAACGCGGGAGCCCCAAGGCCAGCAACTCGAGTAGCAAGGCCAGCAACTCGAGTAGCACGAGCGCACGTAGGTACGGACCACCGGTCGTGTGACGTACGTCCGACGGATCACGCGAGTACGCGTCGGCTCGACCACCGGCGCGTCATCCACACATGTCACGTCGAGATACGTGTCGTCCGCGCACGTGACGCCAGACCAGCCGAGCGCCGGCGGCGCACTGGGACGCACCAAGGGGCGCACAGCAAACCCGCCGAAGCTCGGCAGCGCCGCCGGCTGCGGCGTGAGCCGCAACGCAGATGTCGCGCCGTGGAAGCCGAAGCTGGGCAGGCTCGCAGGCGTGAAGCGCGCAAAGGCGACGCCGGCGGCGACCTGCGCGCCTGCGTGACGGAGCTCGGCGGCGGCGATGCCGCCAGACGCCTCGACGCGCGCCACGGGCTGCTCGCCCGCAGCGGCGACAGAGCACCAGGGGGAGAAGGCGCCTCCTAGGGCGAAGAGACTCGAGGCGATCAGCAAGGCGGTGGCGCGGCGCGGCATGGACGGTTCCTCCAGGGCGCCATTCTACCCCCCCGCGGCGGCATGTCGCAGGCCTAGGGCATCCTGGGCGTTTCCCCGGCGGACGCCATGCAAGAGCCCCTTGAGATCTCCGGCCATACCGTCGCCCCCGGTACGCGGGCTCATTTAGAAATGCCTGTCGGACGCCTGGTGACGCAGCAGATGTTGACGCTGCCGTTGATCGCTGTGCACGGGGCCGAGCCGGGTCCCTGCGTCTGGCTCTCCGCGGCGATCCATGGCGACGAGATCCACGGCACGGACGTCATCCGGCGCGCGCTTGCCGCCGTGTCACCTGCGACCCTCCGAGGCACGATTCTCGCGCTCCCCATCGTGAACGTCTGGGGCTTCGTGCACCACTCGCGCTACCTCCCCGATCGCCGCGACCTGAACCGGTCGTTCCCGGGCTCGGAGAAGGGCAGCCTCGCAGGGCAGATTGCCCACCTGCTACTCAAGGAGATCGTGGCGCGGTGCGATGCGGGCGTGGATCTGCACGCAGGCTCGCATCACCGCACCAACGCGCCGCAGATCCGTGGCGACTTGACTGATCCCCGCGTAGCCGACTTGTGCGCCGCGTTCGCAGCGCCCTACACACTGCACGCCACGATGCGCGCCGGCTCGCTACGCCACGCGGCCGCGGCCCTCGGCAAGCCCTGCGTGCTCTACGAGGCCGGCGCACCGCTGCGTTTCGGCAAGGCCGCCGTGCGTGCAGGCCGCATCGGCGTCCTACGCGTGCTGCGCCACCTGCGGATGATCACCAGAGCGCCCAAGGGCCACGCCACACGCATCGCACGCAAGTCGCACTGGCTGCGCGCTTCACGCTCCGGCATCCTCGAGCTCCGAGTGGAACTAGGCGACGCCGTAGCCGCTGGACAGATCATCGGCCTCATCCGCGACCCCTACGGCGACATCACAGGCCGTGTGCGCGCACGCGAACCGGGCCACGTGATTGGCGCTCGGCTGCTGCCCCTCGTCAACCTCGGCGACGCCGTCGTCCACATCGCCACGGTCGAGCCGCTTGAGGCCTCAGTCGGGTAGACCCCAGAGCACCCAGCCAGACCAGTGATCGGGGGCGTGGAAGTCCTTGTGTTGGCGCATGTGCGCCTGGGTCAGGCGCAGCGCCGTCGCCGCGCCCTTCGGCGTGCCCGTCTTCGGATTCCAGTGTCCGTAGAACACGCGCACAAACTCCCGGGCGGCTGGATCGTCCACCTTCCAAAGCGTGGCCAGGACGCGCGGCGACCCGGCGAATAGAAACGCTTGTGCCAAGCCCTGCAAGCCCTCGGCGCGCACGACGCGGCCGCGCACACTTTCGCAGGCGCTTAGCACGACGAGATCCGCCGGGATCTCCATGCTCATCACTTCGCGCGCCAGCAGGATCCCGTCGTCGTCGCCGGAAGGCGCGAGCACGATGCACGAAAGCTGCGGATTCTCCGTGTTCGCGAAGCCGTGGCCAGCGAGTAGGAGCGAGCGTAGCCGCGGCCGCTTGCGCGTCGGCTTCACCGCGGCTCGGACGTTCGCCTCCGTGGCCTGCTCGCGCGTGAAACTCACGGTGCCGTTCTCGCGCGCCTCGTCACCGCTACTCTTCAACCGCAGGAAACTTCCCTCCAGCGGACCGCGGTACAGAGCAGGGCGCTCGGTTCCCTTGTGCCGCGAGTAATCCGGATCGCCGAACGCAACGATTTCCTTGCCGCGGAGGTCCTTCTGGGCACGTAGGGCGAGGTACGCGGTTCCCGAAGGCACGTACGCAATCTCTCGCTCGGGCATGAGGAGCGAGAAGGGAACGTAAGCCAGGGCTCCATCGGGTGAGATCAGTACCCGGGTGACGGCGGCCGGCAAGTTGAGCGGCGCAATCAGTTGGTTCGCCAGCGCGGGAGCCTTGCTCGCATCCACGTACATGCTCTTGGAGGCATGCAGGGCCTCGCAGGCTGCCAGGATCTCGCGCTCCGGTCCCAAGCGCGCGATGGTCGCCTTCTCGGAGGTGATGATCAGAGCGATCGATCTCTCCTCCAGCAGACCGTACACAACGAGGGCCTCGTGAGGCGCCAGCTCGGCTTGAACGAGCGACAACGCCGCCGCGCGCGGATAGACCAGATCGGCGCCGTGCTTGGCGGTGCGCTGCATGCTCTCGTGGATGGCGTCGGAGGATGCCCGAGCCGCCTTGAGCCGATCGCCAGCCTCCCGTACGCGAGGCACGCCCGTGCCTTCGGCCCGCCGACGGGCCGCCCAGGCCTCCTTCTCATCTTCCTCGGCGGCGCGCAGGCGTCGGTGCAGATCGGCCGGCAGCGCAATCTCAGAGAGCACCCGCCGCCCCCCAAACGACTCGAGAAATGCGCCCGCTCGCGCCTCGTCGAGCGCCTCGGCGCAGGCCTCGGCGTCGTCTTGCGCCAACGCCACGCGAATGGGCAACTGGTAGGTGCGCAGACGATGCTCGCGCGCCGCAGCGCCCTCGCCATCCGCGAGGTGCGCCAGCGATCCGCCCAGAAGATCGACGGCGCCGAACGCAAGCATCTCAGCGTCTTGCGGCTTGCCGGCGCGCAGATGAAGCTCGGCCAGGTCGGTCATCGCCTGAACGGCCACGCCGTAGAATCGCAGCCGCTCCGCGGATGCGCGTGTCTCCAGCAGGCAGGCTTGCGCCTCTGCGTAGTCGCCTCGGGCCATGAGGATGCGACAGTGCGTGAGTCGCGGAGTGAGAGCCGATTCCTCCGCGCTCAGCTGCTCAAAACTCTGGACCGCACCCTGCGTACGCGCCAGGGCTCCGACGTAGTCCCCGCGGCGGAAGGCAAGTTCGCCGAGAATCGCCATGGCAATGGCGATGTTGAAGGGGTCTCCCACGCGCTTCTCGAACACTTCGAGGGCGGCCAAGAGCGCGGCCTCGGCGTCCGCGTGCCGCCCCATCATCATGTAGGTGATGCCGAGGCTGCCTTGGGTCGCGGCGAGCGCGAACAAGTCATCCGCATTGGGACTCCGCGCGGCTCCGAGGTGGGCCCGCATGATCTCGACGGCGGCCGTGTGGTGTGTCAGCGCGCGATCGAGCTGACCCAACTCCAACCTGATGTCGCCTAAGAGCATGAGCGCCTCGCCACGCACGCCCGCCTCGAGCAGGTGATCGAAGACGACGACATCTCCGTCACGCGCCGCCGGGTCTACACCTGGACCGGCAACGGCTATCCCCTCTGGGCACGCGCGTGCGCCTACGCCGCGGGCCTCGGCCGCGAAGACGCCATGTTCCGTGAGCTCACCCGCGCGCGGCACGAGAGCGTCGGCGAGGTGTATGCCGCCGCAGCGCGCGCCGGCATCGACGGACCGGGACTGCGGCATGCGCTCGAGGCCCGCGAGCCGCCTGCACGCCTCGTGTCGGATCGCGGCATCGCGCGCGCAGCACGCTTGCGGCGCCTGCCGACCTTCGACGTAGGGCGCCGACGCCTATCGGGCACGCAATCCGAGGCCGAACTGCGTGCGGCTCTGCGCGCCGCGCGGACCGCCGTGGCGACGGACGGGTAGGGCCGGAACCGCAGGGCGGCCGCACGGGGCCTATACTGCCGCCCCCGTGACGCCCGCCAAGCCCACCCCCGCCGACGCCGAACTTCCCGTCGCGGGGTGGCGCGAGTGGGCTGCCCTGCCGGGGCTTGGCATTCGCAGCATCCGCCCGAAGCTCGATACGGGCGCCCGCACATCGGCCCTTGTGGCCCGCGACATCGAGGACTTCGAACGCAACGGTCACCGCTGGGTGCGCTTCACGGTCTATCCGCGGCAGCGGACGAAGCGCGGCGCCGTGCGCTGCGAGGCGCCTTGCCTTGAGGAGCGCGACGTCCGCTCCAGTATGGGCCACGTCCGCCGACGCCGGGTCATCCGCACCGAGATCGTGCTGGGCACCATGCGCTGGCCCATCGAGGTGACGCTCGCCAAACGCACGAACCTGCGCTTCCGGATGCTGCTGGGGCGCGAGGCGATGCGCGGACGGCTACTTGTAGATTCCGCGCGTGGCTCCGTCTTCGGACGCCCGAAGCGCAAGGGTACGGAGCCCACGCCGTGAAGATCGCCATCCTCTCGCGCAAGTCCGCGCTCTACAGCACGTCACGACTGAAGGAGGCCGGCGAGGCGCTCGGCCACGAGATGCGCGTCGTGGACTACCTGCGCTGCTACATGGACATCACGAGCAAGCGCCCCCAGGTGATGTATCAGGGTCGCACACTTCAAGACTTCGACGCCATCATCCCGCGCATCGGGGCGTCAAACACGTTCTATGGCACGGCCGTCGTGCGGCAGTTCGAGATGATGCAGGTCTTCACGCCCAACTCCTCGCAGGCCATTTCGCGCTCGCGCGACAAGCTCCGTTGCCTGCAGCTGCTTTCACGGATCGGCATCGATATGCCTGTGACCGGCTTCGCCCACTCCACCCAGGATGTCGATGGCGTCATTGACATCGTCGGCGGAAGTCCGCTGGTCGTGAAGCTGCTCGAGGGCACGCAAGGCATCGGCGTCGTGCTCGCAGAGACCCGCAAGGCGGCCGAGTCCGTCATCGAGGCGTTTCGCGGGCTCCACGCCAACATCCTCGTGCAGGAGTACATCAAGGAGTCCGGCGGATCCGACATTCGCTGTTTCGTAATCGGCGACCGCGTGGTGGCCGCCATGAAGCGTACGGCGCGCGAGGGCGAGTTTCGCTCGAACCTCCACCGCGGCGGCGCCGCTGTGGTCATCAAGCCCTCACCCCAGGAGCGCCGCGCCGCCGTTCAGGCAGCGAAGGCCATGGGCTTGAAGGTCGCAGGCGTGGACCTCCTGCAAAGTCAGCGGGGCCCGCTCGTGCTCGAGGTGAACAGCTCCCCCGGCCTCGAGGGCATCGAGGGCGCCACGGGCGTGGACGTAGCCGCGGCCATCATTGAGTACGTCGAGAAGTGCGCCATGGGCGGCGCGCGCCCGGATCGCATCAAGTACTGATGCGGGGAGCGAGCGAGCCCGGCTACTGGACGCAGAGGTAGTCGCGCTCCTCCTCGAGCCCGCCCGCTGCGAGCTGGGCCCGCACGGTGGCGCGCACGCCTCCCGCCGCGAGGAAGAACGCGTCCGCGACGGCGGCGTACGCATCCCGCGCGAGCACGGGTATCCCGACGATGCGCGCACCCACGCGCCCGGGATGCGCATCGAGGAAGGCTTGGGGCACAACGCCCGCGGCGAGTAGCGAGCGCGCCCAGCGCTTGCCGCCGCGCCCCGCGCTGAGGATGACCACCGGCCGCCCGAGGGTCCGCAGATGGGGCACAAGGTGCTCCGCCTTGAGCGCATGAAAGCGCTCCAGGCCGTAGCGCGGATCGCTCTTGGTGCTGCGATGCGCCCCCTCTCGCCACGCGAGTAACACGTCGGGGTGCTTGCCAAATCGCAGCCCCATCGACGCCGCGCGCAGGAACAGCTCGTAGTCTTCGGGAAAGTCACCTTGCCGGTAGCCGCCCAAGCGCTGCCAGGCTGCGCGCCGGATGGCTGTTGTGGGATGCGGCAACGGATACTCGACGAACCGGGCGGTGAAGATCTGCTCATGCGTCAGAAGCTCGTTGAGCCACGTCTCGTAGCGCGCCATACCGGGCCCGACGGCTGCGCGCGGGAAGTAGCGCACCCGACTGGCCAGCATGTCCACATCGGGGTGGGCCGCGGCGTAGTCCACGAGGCACGCTACGCGCTCGGGCAGCGCCACGTCGTCGGCGTCCATCCGCACGAGCAAGTCTCCGCGCGCGCGCTCCGCGGCGCGGTTCGCTGCGTGGGCGACACCCCGAGGCGGGCCCACCTCGAGCCGGATCCGAACGTCGGCGCGTGCGGCGGCCTCGACGATCGACACCGAGTGATCGGTGCTCCCGTCGTCTTGGACGATGACCTCGAGATCGGCGTACGTCTGCGACGTGATCGAAGCCAGTGCCTCCGAGAGGAAGGGCGCGGCATTGCGAACCGGCATCACCACGGAAACGAGGCTCACAGCAGCGCCTCGGCCTCGGCCCGCACCTCGGCATCCGGATCGCGGGCGAGCGCGACCGCGCGTTGGCGCGCACGAGCGCTGTCGAGGCCCGCGAGCGCCCAGAGCGCCGCGCTCCGCACCCAGGGCTCAGACTCCTCGCGCGTCCGTCGCTCCAGCAACGGAACGGCCGCGTCGGCGCCGATGTTGCGCGCCGCGATGGCAGCGTTGCGAAGCAGGCCGCGCCGACGTGGGCGCAAGAGAGGTGTGCCGGCGAAGCGGCGGGCGAAGGCCTCGTCATCTTCCAGCGCGAGGACATCGAGCAGATCCAGCCGCGGTCCGACACCCTCCGAGGCTGCAAACTCGGGCCACGGGGCCGGACTCGCAAAGCGGTTGAACGGACACACGTCCTGGCACACGTCGCAGCCAAACACCCACGGGCCAAGCTTGGAGCGCAGCTCGCTCGGAATGGCGCCCGGATGCTCGATCGTGAGGTAGCTGATGCACCGATTGGCATCCAGCACGAACGGCGCCGGGAACGCGTCGGTCGGACACGCGCCCAGACAGTCGGTGCACGTGCCGCAGTGGTCGGCTCCGGCCGGCGCGGTGGCCGGAAGTTCAACGTCGAGCAGGACCTCGCCGAGGAAGTACCACGACCCGCGGCGCGGGAGCAGCAGACAGGTGTTCTTGCCGAAGAACCCGAGGCCGGCGCGAACGGCAGCGGCGCGCTCGAGAAATGGCGAGTGGTCGCACGCACTGCGCACTTTCGTGGCCCCGGGCAGCGCAGCGCGCAGGTCGCGTCCGAAGGCATCCAGGCGCGGCAGAACGATGTCGTGATAGTCGCGACCCCAGGCGTAGCGCGCGACGCGCCCATAGCGCCCCTCGGCCTCGAACTCAGGCGCTGACTGCCAGTAGTTGACAGCGACCGTCACCACAGCCCGTACCTCGCGCTGGAGTGTGCGCGGGTCGGCTCGTTGCGGAGGATCCCGCGAGAGGTAGCCCATGGAGCCCTCGTAGCCCTGCGCGCACCAGTCCACCAGCGCGTCGAGCGCATCGGTCAGCGGTGCGCCGGAGGTCACGCCCACGACATCGAACCCGTGGCGCGCGGCGAGTTCGCGGACGAGGGTCAGCGGGTCGGTCATCATCTAGCCCAGCACGGGCGCTCGGCCCGACGCAATCCACATGGCGTCGCCGTAGGAGTAGAAGCGATAGCCCTCCGCCACGGCCTCGCGGTACGCCGCGAGAACGGCGTCCAGGCCCGCGAACGCCCCCACCAGCGCGATCAGCGTGGAGCGCGGTAGGTGGAAGTTGGTGAGGAGCGCGTCCACGACCCGAAAGGTGTAGCCGGGCGTGATGAAGATGTTGGTGGAGCCGACGCCTGCAGCCACGACGCCCGCCGGACCGCGCGCCGCCGCGCCTTCTAGGGCGCGCACCGTCGTGGTGCCTACCGCGACGACGCGCCGCCCCTCCGCCTTCGCGCGCTGCACGGCACTGGCGGCGGCCGCCGAGATCTCATAGTGCTCCGCATGCATCACGTGCTCTGCGAGCGTCTCCGTTCTTACGGGAGCAAACGTGCCGAGCCCGACGTGCAGCGTCACGGCCGTGCGCTCCACGCCGAGGGCGTCGAGCGTAGCCAGCAACTCGTCGCTGAGATGCAGACCAGCCGTCGGGGCCGCCACGGCACCATCCGTCCGCGCGAATCGAGTCTGGTAGCGCTCGCGGTCCATCCCATCGCGCTCATCCCGGCCCGGGCGCCGCCGGATGTACGGAGGCAGCGGCATACGTCCATGGCGCTGCATGAGGGCTTGCACGCTCTCGCTCTCCCCCGCGACGATCCAGCGGCCCTCGGTCTCGGCGCGCACGAGCATCAGCCCCTCGCCGCCCATGAGCTCGAGCCGCTCCCCTTCGCCGGGCGATCCGCCTGAGCGCACCAGCGCGCGCCAGGCCTCCGCCGGCGCGGCCACAGGCTCCAACAGGAACACCTCGACGCGCCCGCCGGTGTCCGAACGAAACGCGTGCAGCCGGGCGGGCAGCACGCGCGTCTCATTGACCACGAGGAGGTCGCCCGCTCGAAGTCGATCGGGCAACTCACGCACGGACCCGTGCTCGACGGCGCCGGTGATGCGGTCCAAGGTCAGCAGCCGGGCTCCATCGCGCCTAAGCGGCGGCTCCTGCGCGATGAGCGCGTCGGGCAGCTCGAAATCTAGCTCGTCGAGCCGCATGTCACTCGCTCCGCCGCGTCACGCGCACGCCGCCATCCTCGAGCTCAAGCCGGACGTCGCAGCGCTCCAGCGTGGCCAAGCGATGGGCGATCATGAACGTCGTGCGACCCGCCATGAGGCGCTCCAGCGCGTCCATGACCAGACTCTCGGTACCCGTGTCCAGCGCGCTCGTGGGCTCATCGAGGATCAGCAGCGGCGCGTCGCGCAGGAAGGCCCGAGCCAAGGCGATGCGCTGACGCTCCCCGCCCGAGAGTCCGGACCCTCGTTCTCCGACAACGGTGTCATAGCCGTCCGGCAGCGCGGAGATGAAGTCGTGTGCTGCCGCATCGCGCGCGGCCTGCTCAATCTCTGCGGGCGTGGCGCCGGGCCGGCCGTACGCAATGTTCTCGCGCAGGGTCGTCGAGAACAGTACGGACTCCTGGAGCACGATGCCGTACTGCCGACGGAGGTCCGCCAGCACGAGATCGCGCAGGTCCACGCCGTCGAGCAGAACGGCCCCGCCCTGCGGGTCGTAGAACCGCGGCAGGAGGCCGAGCAGCGTGCTCTTGCCCGAGCCCGTTCGGCCGGCGATACCGACACAGGATCCGGCGGGAATCTCAAGGTCGAGCTTGTCCAGCACGGGTCGAGCGGGGTCGTAGCCGAATGTCACGCCGCGGAGCGTAATGCGTCCGACGGCGCGGTCGAGGGCGCGCGCGTCGGCGCGCTCGACCACCTCAGGCTGCTCGTCGAGCACGGAGAACACGCGCGTCGCGCTCGCCAGGGCGCTCTGCACGTCGGCCAGGCGCGTGCCGAGATCGCGCAGCGGCGTGAACATCTGGGAGAGGTACGCGAGCACGAGCAAGAGCTCGCCCAGCGTGATCCGACCGTCCTGCACGTGCCGGGCTCCGAGGTACAGCACGGCCGCCGCGCAGACTCCCGTCGCCAGCCCAACCCACAGATCAAAGGTGGCGTGCGCCCGCACCGCCGCAAGGGTCGCGCGCAAGTTGCTGCGGGCATGCGTCTGGTACCGGGCGCTCTCCCGCGCCTCTTGGCCGAAAGCCTTCACGACGCGCACGGCACCCAGGGACTCCTGCACGACGGCCAGGGCGCTGCTCTCGCTCTCGCGCGCCTCCTTCCAGCGGCGTCGCAGTCGCCCGCGATACAGCTCCGTCAACGCGTAGACGATGGGACCGGCGCCCAAGGCGACGAGCGCGAGCTGCCAGTCGATCAAGGCGGTCACGAGGGCCAACGCGATCACCTTCACGAGCGAGGTGGCAAACGGAATGACGCCATAGACCGATACGGAGCGAATCGAGGTTGCATCGACCTGCAGACGGTGCATGGCATCGGCCGTGCCCTGACTGTGGTGAAAGCCCAGCGATAGCCGCTGGAACTGGTCGAATAGCCGCGCGCGGAAGCGCAGCAGCAACTGTTCGCCGACCCAAGTCTTGTAGATCCACACCGCGAGGTCGCCCAGTTGGATGAGCACGGCCAAGCCGACGATCGACCAGGCCGCCACTTGGAGCAGAATCTGCGGATCGGTCGCCCAACTCGTAGGCACGAGCGCGGCGAGAGCCGGCGCGAGCGCCGCCTCACCGAGGACGACATCGACGATCACCTGGACGGGCAGCGGCAGGAGCAACGCCAAGGGTGCCGTGACCAGGCCAAGCAGGAACAGCCCCGCGAGATGGGCTCGAAATCCGCGCGCCTCGCCCCAGAGGCGTCGGTAGAGCCCGCGATCGTCGTAGGTCCGCTCCGCCATCGCGACAAAGCGTACGCGGGGACCCCGCGTACGGACGAGGTCCGCGAGGACGGCGGCGGGCGAACCCGCATCGGCGCGAGGATCGGCCGCGGCGCGGGTATGCTCCCCCCCCGAAGGAGACCCAGCGTGGCGCGCACGGCAGTCAGCGACAAGGTGGCGGGCGTCCTGCTCGCAGGCGGAAACGGCACGCGCATGCTGCCGCTGACGCGCGATCGCAACAAGCACCTGCTGCCGGTGCACATGCGCCCGATGATCGACTACGCCCTCGGCACGCTGCTCGGCATGGGGCTCTCGGACATCCTCGTCGTCACGGGCCGCAAGCACATGGGCCAGGTGGTGGACGTACTCGGCTCGGGCGCCGAGTACGGAGCCGGGGTGGAGTTCACCTATCGCGTGCAAGACGAGGCCCGGGGCATCGCCGACGCACTCGCCCTGGCCCGACCCTTCGCCGCGGGGCGTCGCCTGAGCGTCATGCTCGCCGACAATGTGCTGAACGACGACACCCCGCGCACCGCGCTGCGCGCGTTCGCCGAGGCGGAGCCGCCGCACGCGGTGAACTTCCTGACGGAGGTGGATGACGCTGCCGCGTACGGCGTCGCGCGCCTTGAGGATGGGCGCATCGTGGAGATCCTCGAGAAGCCTGCCCAGCCGCCTTCGCGGCTGGCGGTAACAGGGCTCTACCTGTACCCGACCGACGCGTTCGATTTCATTGCCGGACTCACGCCTTCGGCCCGCGGCGAACTTGAGATCAGCGATCTCAACAACCATTACGCCCGCGCAGGCCGCCTGGAGCACTACGTCGTGCGGGGCTGGTTTGACGCCGGGGAGCCAGAGCCCTGGGCGCGCACCTGCCGCTACGTGCAGGATCATCCGGAGTGCTTCGGACCCGATCGCTTCCGACTGCGGGTGGGGCCCTAGTGATGGACGGCTCGACCCTGATCTTCGGCGCGGGGTGGATCGGGACCGCCTGGTCGCGGCGGCTGGGTGCCACCCTCACCAGGACTGACATTGCCAGCGAGGAAGCCGTGCGCGCGGAACTCGCGCGCTGCGCCCCCGCTCGCGTCATCAACGCGGCCGGCGCCACGGGCAACACGAGCGTCGACGCGCTCGAAGGGGATCCCGCGCGCGCCTACCGAAGCAACGTCGTGGGTCCCCTCGTGCTCGCGAGCGCCTGCGCTGAGGCTGGCATCCCGTTCGTACACCTCGGCAGTGGCTGCATCTACGAGGGCGACGCCGGCGGCCAGGGCTGGACTGAGGAGGATGCTCCGAACTTCGGTGGCAGCCTCTACGCCCGCACGAAAGCGCTGGCCGAGCAGGCCCTGTCCGACTTTGACGTCCTCCAGCTGCGGATCCGACTACCGCTGTCGGCCACGCCCGGTCCGCGCAATCTCCTGACGAAGCTACTCAGCTTCGACCGCGTCGTCAGCGTGCCGAACTCCGTGACGGTCCTAGAGGACTTCTGGCCAGTCGCAGAGGCGTTGATTCAGCGCGGGGAACGGGGCATCTGGAACCTGGTGAATGACGGTGTCGAGCGCCACGACGAGCTGTTGCGCGTATGGCGCGAGCACGTGGATCCGGACCATTCCTTCGACGTCATCTCGGTGGCAGACCTAGAGAGTCGCCTCGTCGCCCGGCGATCGAACTGCGTACTGTCGACGGCGAAGCTCGCCGCGGCGGGGCTAGGCTTGCCGCCGCTGGATGAGTCCCTGCCGCGTCTCGTGCTCGAGTACGCAGCCGGCCCGTCCTAGGCTCTCCCGGCCGCACGGCGCGCGCTTCATGCAACATCCGGGCGAGCCGTCGTCAGGCAGGCGGCGGGGCCGCGGCGGAACGCACGTCTGAGCGGATATGGACGTCTTGCTGCGGGAACGGGATCTCGATGGCGAGCAGCTCGGCCTCGTAGCGGTTGACGACATTGGCCACCGCCCGCTCCTCTTCCTTGAGCAGTCGGATCGCCTCGTCGTAGAGCGTGCCGCGCAGCGTGGCGCGCTGCACAGAGATGTAGAGCAAGCGCATCTTCAGCTTGAGGACGCCCTCCTTGAGCTGCAGCCCGAGCAGGCGCTCCTGCAGTTCCGTCTCGGCTTCCTCGGTGGAGTCGTGATCCCCGTCATCGTCGCCCGCAGTGGCCGGCGGGCCACTGGACCCCGGCTCAGCGACTTCGGCGTCGGTCGCATCGGCGCTGGCCTTCTCAGCTTCGACGGCGGCCCGAGCCTCCTCTAGGCGATAGCCAAGGCTGCCGAGAGCGCCAGCCAGCTCACGCTCCACCCCGACCAGCCGATCGATCGCGGTGGTGACCGCCGCTCGGCGCTTCTCAAGACGCTCGATCTCGGAGCGGCGGGTGCGGAGCACGGCGCGCTTCGCCTCCACCGAGCCTTCGCTCACCAGGCCCTTCGGGGGCTGATCGGCCTCGTAGACCTTCTGCCTCTCCGCAACCTGCAACTTGCGCGCAGCGATCCAGACCCGGCTCATGCGCGAGCCCAACTCCGAGGGATCGACGAGCGCAAGGGAGGCGGGCTCCTGCAACTCCGCGATCGACGGTGCCTCGGCCC
>JAQBWE010000058.1 GCA_027625315.1 Planctomycetota bacterium | reverse complement strand
GAAGATCTCCCCGCCCGCCCAGATCGCCGCGGCAATCGAGCAGGTGCGCGCCGTCACGCCGGTGTTCCCGGTCGTGCTCTGCGGTCCCGGCGAGGAGGCCCTCGCGGCGGGCGTCTGCGCCGGCCTGCGCGGCCCGCACCTCGGGGTCCAAGACGACGTGCCGGACCTGGGCGAGCTGAAGGCCATCCTGCGGCGGCTGGCCTTGTTGGCGACCACGGACACGGGTCCGCGCCACGTGGCGGAGGCGCTGGGCGTGCCCACCGTCGTCTGGATGGGGCCTACGGATCCGCGTTGGAGCGAGCACAGCGCCGCGACCCTCGTGCGCCGCGAAGATCTCGCTTGTCTCGCGTGCCACCACAAGGTCTGTCCGATCGAGCACCCCTGCATGCTGGGGCTGGACCCCGGCGCCGTGGCGGCCGCGATCTTGGCGCGGCTGAACCGGTCGCCGCAGGGCCCCGGCGGCGGGTAGACTCCCGGTCCGTGACCACGCCCACCCGCCAGAGCCTCGACGAGAGCCGCGCCCTCGCCGCCCATGTTGCTTCCACGGGGGAGCGGCTGCGGGCCCAGGCTGCGCGGCGCATCATCGGCCTCGACGACGTCGTCGAGCAGGTGCTGATCACCGTCCTCACCCGCAACCACGCGCTGCTGGAAGGCGTGCCGGGACTGGCGAAGACGCTGCTGCTCTCCACGGTGGCCGAGCTGCTTGATCTCAAGTTCTCGCGCATTCAGTTCACGCCGGATCTCATGCCGTCCGACATCACGGGCAGCGAGTACCTGGTGCCCGACACCGAGACGGGCGAGCGCCACTTCCGGTTTGCCCAGGGTCCGGCCTTCGCCAACCTCGTGCTCGCCGACGAGATCAACCGCGCGCCGCCCAAGACGCAGGCCGCGCTCATGGAAGCGATGGAAGAGCGCCAGGTCACCAGCCTCGGCGTGTCGCGTCCGCTGGATGATCCGTTCATCGTGCTTGCCACGCAGAACCCCATCGAGCAGGAGGGCACGTACCCCTTGCCGATGGCGCAGTACGATCGCTTCCTCTTCAAGATCCTGCTTGAGTACCCGTCGTACGAGCAGGAGGCGCGCATCGCCCGTCTCACCGCGCTCGGCCGACAAGGCCCGCTGGATCCGATCGTCTCGCGCTCGGACTTCGTCGAGATCGCCAACGCGGTCGCGCACGTCGATGTGCCCGCCCCGCTCACGCGCTATGCGGTCGAGTTGGTGCAGGCCTCGCGGCCCGACAGCCCGAACGCTCCGGGCAGTGTGCGCGAGTACGTCGAGTGGGGCGCGGGTCCCCGCGCGGCGCAGGCGTTGATCAATGGCGCGCGCGCGCGTGCACTGCTGCGCGGCCGCAGCGTGCCCGACGCCGATGACGTCCGCGCGCTGGCACCCGCCGTGTTGCGCCACCGCATGGTCCTGGGCTATGCGGCCGAGGCCGATGCCCTCTCGACCGATCGGGTCGTCGCGGACCTGCTCGAGCAGGTGCCGTGCCCCGGCCGCCGCGCCGGTCCTGCGCGCCGAGGCTGGCTGCGACGCGTGTTCGAGGCCGTCTGGTACGGCAACGAGCGCCGCCGCTCTGCCTGAGCGCGACGGGGCCTCCTCTGGGGCCTCCTCCGGCGCGATCCTCCGTTATGCTGGGGGGCAGTGGGCTGGTTGGTAGGACCGCCGCTCGTCCCCGGAGGCTTTCGATGCGCATCCCGACCGCTTGGCTCGTGCCGACGACTCTCGTCTGCGCCCTGGTTTGGGCGGTCGCGTTCCCGGGCCACGTCATGGCTGAGGACAAGCCGGCCAAGGTCGAGTCGCACGCCGACGATGTTGTGGAGAAGGCCAAGGAGCGCTTCGAGCAGGACTACGCCGCCGACGACATGGACAAGCGGCTGCGCATCCTGAAGTGGTACGGCCTGCACATGCACAAGGACGTTCTGAAGGACCTCTCGAAGATCTACCTCTCCGAGAAGAACGTCGAGCTGCAGGCCGCCGCCGCCGAGGGACTGGGCAACCAACTCCAGGATCCGCGGCGTGCCTCCGGCTACCTCATGCAGGGCATGAACAAGTACGAGGACTACGGCACGCGGGAGGACCCGGAAGGCCAAGAGGAAGTCCTCAACGAGAACGAAGCCCGCGTGTTGGCCACGACGCTCGCGAGCTTGGGCAAGCTCGGCGAGAAGCCCGACAAGAGCGAATGGAAGCTCATCAAGGGCCTCATTGACCACAACCACGATGAGGTGGCCATCGCGATGCTGAACTGGTGCGGGACGACGCAGGAGTGGCGTGCGCTCCCGATGATCCTCGAGTGGTTCCAGTTCTATCCCGACGGCTACTCGTGGTCGGGCGGCTCGGTTACGGTGGACACGGGTGCCGCGGGCAACAAGGACGCGAACGCGGCCAAGGCCAAGTACAAGGCCAAGTACGGCGGCCGCGCCGCCAAGGCGCGCCCCAAGGCACATGAGGCGATGAAGAGCGCCTTGAAGGCCATCACGGGCCGGGACTTCGAGAAGCCCGCCGAACTCAAGGACTGGATGGACGAGAACAAGACGCTCCTGAAGAAGAACGGCGTTTAGCGCCGTTACGCGCCCGCCTTGACCTTGGTGAACACGCGGTCGAGGACTGAGAGCAACTCGTCGACCTCGCGGCCCAGCGTGTCGGCCAACATCAGCAGGCGCACGGGCGCCACCTCGGCCGCCCAGCCACAGCCGAGCAACTTCACGCCGTGCTGCCAGCCGACGCGCACGACGTCTGCGCGCTTGCGCACCAGCATGGCACGCATCAATCCGCGTCCGCGCTCGCCCACGAGCACGTCCGGGTGCTTCTCGGCCAAGTAGACCAGCCCCTCAGACAACTGCCGGCCCTTGACCTGCACGTTCTCCAGGTACGACAGACCGTCGAACACGGGATCGCGGTGATGCAGCAACGTGTCGAGCGTCGTGTACGCGAAGTTCGTGTCGAGCACGCGGCCGGCGCCCCAGGTGTTGCTGTGCCAACCTTCGTGGCAATACGCCGCGTACTCCGCGCGCGCCAGCGTGACGCCGATCACCATGCTCTTCGCCGTGCAGATGACATCCGGCACGATGCCGAGTTGCTCCGTCATGAGCAGCGTGCCCGTGCGGCCGATGGTCTGGACCTCATCCACGCACAGGAGGCCGCCCGTCTCGTCGCACACGGCGCGCACGCCGGCGAAGAAGGCCGGATCGCCGGGCACATAGCCGCCCTCGCCCTGGAACGGCTCCGCGAGGAAGCCCGCGAAGAGGTCCTTGGGAATGCGGCGCTGCTCGCGCAGCACGCGGGCGAGCTCGCCCGGCGTCGCCAGGATCTCGTCGATGGGGCGCCAGTCGATGCGCTCGCGTACGACGTCGCCGGGCGCGTTGAACGGCACATGGTGCACGTTCCACGCCTTGGGGTAGCTGAGCCGATGGGCCTTCTTGCTCCACGTGAGTGAGAGCGCGCCCAACGTGCGGCCGTGGAACGCTCCCTCGCAAGCGACGAGCTGGAACGGATAGTCGGCGTAGACCGGGTGATCGGTCAGTCCGGGATCCCCGGCGAAGTAGGCCTCCTCAGCGAAGCCGAGCTCCTGTTGCACGCGGGCGAACGTGGCTGCGCCGTGGCGCTCGAGGAAGCGCTTGTAGGTCACTTGGAAGCAGATCTTCAGCGCGGCCTCGACGGCCTCGGCGCCGCTGGCCGAGAAGAAGGCCTCGTAGCCGCGCGCGGTCTCAAAGCGCTCCGCGCAGGCCCGCGCCCAGAGGTTGGCCAGGTCGCGTGCGGTCCGCACGCGGCTCTCACCCTCTGCGGTGACGTAGTCGTCGGTCACGATCTCGCGTCGGAGCAGCACGCCGGCGTCTTCTAGATCGCGCAGCATCCGGACAAAGTTCGGATGGCGCTCGTCGATGAGCTTCTGCGCGACCCCGAGGTACGCGTCGAAGTAGGTCCCGTGGGGCGAGAGCACGAACGGCCCGTGGCCGGGCCAGTCCAAGTGCAGCACGGGCGCGTCAGCCGCGAGGGTCGTGGGGAGGAGCGCCGAGCGCCACCCGGCGCGGACGGCGGCGGTCTCATCGTCGTCCACGGGGCTGTGCACGGCGACCTGTGCGGTCCCGCGGTTGATGCGGCGGCCGCGGACAATCACATCGGCGTAGCGGATGCGACGCATTTCGCCGCCGGCGTCGTAACTGTCGGGGGAACCGCGCCGGTTGAGGATCTTCGCCATGCGTGAAGTATCAGCGCGCGGCGGCCCGGCGCAACCCTACCGCGCGAGCGGATCCGGCTGGCGATCGTCGAATGTCAGGCTCAGCCGACCGCCCTTGAGCACGACTTGCACCCAGCACTCCCCGGAGATGTCGAATCGTTCGCGCACGTTCAAGCGACCGTTATCGAGCACCGCGGCGCAGTCGTACGAGCCCGCACGAATGAACAACGTCGTCAGATTCACGGTGGGGGAGCCGGCGCGGAACTGCACGGGGCCCTGCACCGCCTTGTAGGGGCCGATGTAGATGAGCGCGTCGATCTGTCCGCCCTGCGCCGCCAGCTCCGGTACCGTCAGCCAGACGTGGACGGGGGTCTCGCGACCCTCGACGCCGTAGTCATGGCTTGCGCACGAGGTCAGGGCCCACGCCACCAGGAGTGCTAGGAGGCAACGCACGATCACCAGAATCCCTCCGCCGGAGCGCTTCCGACCGATCCAGACGGTACCCGACGCCGAGCCCGGCGCGAAGGGCGCCCACCGCCGCCCCGCCACGCCCCGTGACCCGGTCAAGATCACGCGCCTCGCGACCGCAGGCCGCCGGGTCCTTGCCGCGAGCCGCTGCGGGCCATAGACTCCGCCGCCGATGAGCGCAGATCAACACGCAGCGCAGGCCTTCCACGGTCGCAGCGTGGTATCCGCCGCGGATTTCACGAAGGCGGAGGTCCTCGCGCTGCTCGAGGCGGCGCGCCAGTTCGACCGCTTCGACCCGGGCGGCCCGGCCTGGGGCGGCCTCGCGCCGACGCTTTCCGGGCGCGTGCTGGGCACGCTGTTCTTCGAACCGTCCACGCGCACCCGGCTCTCATTTGAGAGCGCGATGCTCCGGTTGGGCGGCTCGGTACTCGGCTTTGCCGATGCCCGCATCTCGTCCCTGTCCAAGGGCGAGTCGCTCGTCGACACCATCCAGGTGGTCGAGGGGTACTGCGACGCCATCGTGCTGCGCCACCCCAGCGAGGGCGCCGCCCGGCTCGCGGCGGAGACGGCGCGGATCCCTGTCATCAACGGCGGCGACGGCAGCAACCAGCACCCGACGCAGACGTTCCTCGACCTCTACACCATCCGCGAAGCGGCGGGCCGCCTCGACGGACTGAAGGTCGGCTTCATGGGGGACCTGCGCTACGGACGGACCGTGCACAGTCTGACGGAGGCGCTGCTGCACTTCGATGTCGAGCTCAAGTTCATCGGGCCCGAGAACCTGCGGTTGCCGCGCGATCTCCGCGATCACCTGCGCCGTCACGGGCGCTCGGGTCTCGAGGTCGAGAACCTCCAGGACGCTGGCGACCTGGACGTGCTCTACATGACGCGCATCCAGAAGGAGCGCTTCCCGGATCCCATGGACTACGAGCGCATCCGCAACGCGTACCGCGTGGATCGCGCGGCGCTCGCGCCCTTCGGGCCCGACCTGAAGGTGCTGCACCCGCTGCCGCGCGTGAACGAGGTCGCGCCCGACGTCGATTCGCTGCCGGGCGCGCTCTACTTCCGCCAGACGCGCAACGGCGTGACCGTGCGCATGGCGCTCCTGCACCTGCTGCTCGGCGGGGCCCTGCCCTTGGAGGGTGGAGCATGAGCCGCCCGGGTGACTACCGCCTGGTGAACGGCACGGTGATCGATCATCTCCCGGTGGGCAGTGCCGCGCGGGCGATGGATCTGCTGGGGCTGCCCCGCGAGGGTCCGGTCACGGTCGGCATCAACGTGCCGAGTCCGAGCCAGGGCCGCAAGGACATCGTGCGCGTCGAGGGCTTGTTCCTCGAGAAGCACGAGCTTGATCGGCTCGCGCTGCTGGGCCCGAGCATCACCGTGAGCATCGTGCGCGGCGGCAAGGTGGCCTCGAAGACGGTGCTCGATGTTCCGCAGCGACTCGTCGACATGATCCCGTGCCGCAACCCGACGTGCATCACCAACGCGGAGCCGGTGGTGACGGTGTTCGTGCGCGAGGGGGAGCGTCCCTACCGCTTTCGTTGCGCCTACTGCGAGCGCATCGCGCGCGTCGCGAAGACCTAGCCTGTCGGCACGAGCCGCGCGAGAGCGGTGTCCACAGCGGCTGTGAACGGTTCGCGCGCCAGGGCGCCCGCTCCGGTGCTACGGCTGAAGAAGTGGTTGAGGTCAGGCAGCACCTGGAGGTTGGCGTGAGCCGGTAGGTTGGCGGCCAGCTCGGCGGGCGGCGCGACGACATCGTTCGCCCCGACCAGCACCTCGCAGGGCAGGGTGATCGAGCGCAGGTTCTCGAGCACGTGCCCATCGAGCGCCGCCTCAGACAGCGTGCGACCGAGCAGCAGATTGCCAAAGTCCCGCCGCGAGGTGGGGACGCGCGTCGCGGGCGCCAGCAGGAGCAGGCCAGCGAGCTCGGGCCGCGGTCCCGGGGCGCGGTGCAGGAGCCACGCCAACGACCGCGAACCGTAGCTGAAGCCGGCGCCGTAGATCGGCCCACTCCCGCTGCGGCGGGTCGCGTCGGCGAGCGCCATGCGCCAGTCGTCGAGGTGGCCCTCAAAGTCGGTGCGGTCGCCTTCACTGAGGCCCACGCCGCGAAAGTCAAAACGCAGCGCCGCGAGGCCGTGCGCCGTGGCGCGCTCGCACGTGGCGGTCACGACCGGGTGATCCATGTTGCCGCCGTGCGCCGGGTGGGGGTGGGCCACGACGAGGGTTCCGCGCGCCGGTCCGCTGGGCTCATACCAGCGCGCGTCGATGCGGTGAATGCCGGAGATGAAGGAGACCTCGCGCATCCGCGCAGCCTAGTGAGTCACTCGTCGCGGGACTCGATCGGCGCGGGTGTCTCAGCGGGGGCCTCGGGCTCGACGGCAGCCGGGCTTGGGGCAAGAGGCGCGCTCGGCGCGATGGGAATGGGCGCCGGCTTGGCCACCGTTGGCCCTGCCTGAGCGGGCCCTGCCTGAGCGGGCCCTGCCTGAGCGGGCACTGCCTGAGCGGGCCCTGCCTGAGCGGGCCCTGCCTTAGCAGGAACTGCCTGAACAGGAACTGCCTGAGCGGGCCCTGCCTTAGCAGGAACTGCCTGAACAGGAACTGCCGCGGCCGCGACGCGGGCCTCGAGCTCGACGGCGAGCGCGCGGTAGTCCTCCGCGCCCGCGGAGAGCGGGTCGTAGTCAAAGATGTGGGACTGATGCCCGGGCGCCTCAGCGAGCCGGATGTTCTGACGGATGCGGGTGTCGAAGACGAGCGGGCCGTAGTGGCCGCGCACCTCCTCCATGACCTCGCGCGCAAGGCGCGTGACGGGATTGACCAAGGTGGGCAGGATGCCAAGCAGCTGCAGGCGGGGGTTCACGTGCTCTTGCACCATGCGCACGATGTCGTCGATCTGGCTGAGCCCGCGCATGGCGAAGTACTCGGTCTGTACGGTCACGATCATGCCCGTGGCTGCGGTCATCGCGTTGAGCGAGAGCAAGCCGAGGCTCGGCGGGCAGTCGATCAACACCCAGTCGTAGGTGTCGGCGGGGACGCGGGCGAGCGCGCGGCGCAGCCGCGTCTCCCGCGCGATCTCCGTGGCGAGTTCCTGCTCGACGGCGGCGAGGTCGCCGTCGGCGGGCAGTACCGACAAGCCGGGCGTCGAGGTCGGCAGCACGGCGCCCTCGATCGGCACGCCTTCGGTGAGCACGTCGTAGACGGTTAGCTCGCCGACGGACTCGTCGAGGCCGAGGTGGTCGGTGAGGTTTGCCTGCGGGTCGCAGTCCACGAGCAGCACACGCCGACCCGCGAGCGCCAGCGCGGCGCCGAGGTTGACGGCAGTGGTCGTCTTGCCGACGCCGCCCTTTTGGTTGAGGATCGCTACGATGCGCACGGGCAGAGGTTACAGGCGGTTCCCGACGCCGGTCGGCCCCGCCATCAGATGCTCTAGGGCGACCGTCGCGAAGCCCCCCGGGGGTAGGACGAACCGGACCACGACGGCCCCGTCGGTCTCGACGTCCAACGAGGCCTCATCCAGGGGCACCCGCAGGGGCCTGCGTAGGCCCCGGGCCCGCCCGGGGCCTTCCCGGAAGGCCTCGGGGTCAATCCCATCCTCGGCGAACACCGCGCGCTCAAGCTGGCCCGCGGCCCCATCCGGCAGGTCGCCGTCATAGCCCACCAGGGGCCCGGTCGGGGACAGTTGGAGGGCGGCCGCTCGGTCCGCGTCGGCGGCCGGGTCGGTGATTCGTACGGTGGCGCTGCTGTCGTGATGCCAGGCGATGTCGCCTGCCAGCAGTTGGCCGTAGGTGCCGTCGCGGACGCGCCGGTCCAGCACGCGATTGAACAGGTAGGACTGCCAAGCGGAGATCCAGATGCGGCGCGGGCCGGCGCCGAGGGCCTCGAAGGCGTCGAGCGGCGAGCCGCCGCGCGCGAGCACGCCTGCTGCCTTCTTCTCGGTGCGGTGCTTCATGGGAAACAGTTCGTGCGCGCCGGCGAGGTCGCCGCGGTCGTAGGCGTGGCGCGCCGCGACGATCTCAGGATTGCGCTCGTGGTCCATGGGGCGGCCGAGTAGCTGGTCGACAAACTCCTGCCAGTCTTCGCGCACCATCGCGCGTCCGAGCAGGTGGCCGTCGTTGCGCACGCCGAAGCGCTGCCCGCCGTAGGCGTTGGGCATGCCGCGCTTGACGAGCACTTCGAGCACGCGCCATGCTTCCTCCACGCGCTCAAGGTCCGCGTCGCGAATCCGAATGGTGAAGCGGTTGCCGAGGAGGTGTCCGATCTTCAGCGCGCGTTCATGGGCGACGGCGGAGAGCACGCGGAACTTGCGGTGGCGAATGGCCAGCAGCCGCTCCGGCGAGACCTTGGGCACGGTTACGTATTGGCGGGCGACGGCGCGGGCATCCTTGAGGCCCGAGTAGCCGATGGAGCGCTCGCTGACCTTGGCGGTCTTGCTGATGAAGAGCAGGGCGTCGAAGGTGGGAGTGGCGCGCTTCTCGATCAGGGCGAAGGTCTGGTCGCCGCGCCCGCTGGGGCGGTAGAGCGGAATCTCCTCGACGAGGAAGTCTTCGGGCTCGACCTTGATGCGCCCGCCGAGGCCGGCCCCGCACCCTTCGAGGAGCGCGACGGCGGCGGGATCATGCGGTTTGTCGCTCGCGCTCACGGCCGCAGGCTACGCGCGGCGTGGGTCCCGGCAACAACCGTCCGGCGGCGCACGCTCAGGCGCACCTCAGTCGCGGAACTTGATGCCGAACTCCCAGGACTCGAGCGTGTCCCGGATGGCCTCGCCCCACTTCTTGTAGGCCATGCCGCTGAACGTCACGAAGACGCGGTAACTGTGGTCCTTGTGGCGGAACGCGAAGCGGAACACGGTCTCCGGACCGCTGAAGCCGTCGGTCGGACGGCGACCCTCCATGCAACCGCGCACGGCCTCGGACGCCTTGCCGGAGCTGCCGAGGTGGTTCTGCTTCACCTTCTCGACGAATTTGTACTTCTTGATGAGGTCGGAGGCGTCGGCCTCGATCGGTCGCTTGTCGTCGGCCTTGAAGACGACGTCGCGGTTGTCCTCGTCCTCCATCAGCGGCAGGGTGAGGAACGTCTTGGCGCCCTTGCGCACCGGTTTGCGCGGCCACTCCCACGTGGCCAGCTCGCCCTTGGGGTGCGTGTTGTTGAAGTGGTTCCACCAATCAGGTCCGATCCACTTCAGGAGGTCCGGCGCCGGCGCTTTGACGCCGTCGATGTACTGCGAGTTGGGCGGCGCGTAGATGTAGAACGCGTAGGCGCCCATGCGATCGGAGTCGGCCGCCTTGAACACGAGGAAGTCGGTCTTCTCCTCGTCGCTGATCTCCTGCATGAGGACCCTCTTGTGCTTCGTGAGGCGCCACGTTTGCGCCCGATGCTCGATGACCTCTTCCTTGCCCTCGTCCTCTGTCTCTTCGTCGCCCTTCTTCTCGCCCTCGCCCTTCTGTTCGGGCGGCGGGCCCTCGTCAGCCTTCTTGGCGTCCTTGCCCTCCTTGGCGGTGATCAAGGACAGGCAGTTGCCTTCGAGGAAGTTGATGTCGGACGAGAGACCGTCGGCGTCGTACTCGGTGGGCCACGCGTAGAGCCGCATCATGATGAGCTTGCCGCGTGCGACCGTGGCGACTAGGATGCCCTCGCTGTCGGCGTCCTTGCGCATGAGGTTCAGGGACTTGCCCTTCGCGCGCAGCACGAGAGCGGGATGCGACGACTCGCCGTCCGCCTCGATGGTCGTCTCTTCAGTCTCGACGTCACTCTCCGTGCCGCGGAAGCGCTTCAGCAGGAAGTCGCGGACTTCGGAGTCCGAGGCGAGGCCCTGCAGGCTCGAGTCCTTCGGGGCATCCCGCACGGCTAGGTGCATGAGCGCGCCTTCCCCGTCGGGATCCTTCTTGTTCTTCAAGCGATCGGGCTCGCGCTTGGCGCCCTTGATAATGCCAATCTTCGCCCAGTCGGGCTCGAACGGCAGCCACTCCCACGGGCTGCTGCCGTCGGGGATCACGACGAGAACGTTGTGCTCTTCGCTGTCCCACTGCTTGGCCACCGCCGCCCCCGGCATCAGAAACAGCGCGAGGGTGAGCCCGAAGACGAGCCAGCCAATGACGATGAAGCGCGAGGGTTGCATGCGGGACTCCTAGAGCGGCGAGGGGCGGGGCGACCTCAGTTCTTGAACTTCACGCCCTTCTTGATGGAGCGCACGATGTCCTTGAGCTTCTTTTCTGCATCTTCGCCGCCGTACTGGAATCGGAAGCGCAGCAGGTGGTTCTTGTACTTCACGACCCACGCCTCTTCGGTGAACGGGACGTCGCCCAGGTGGCCCGTGAACTCGTAGGTGATGCCCTTGCCCTTGCCGAACGAGCCATTCTTCCAGAATGGCGGGTTGCCCCGCTTGCTGAGCATGGGGCTCTCACCTGCGCCGGCGTTCCACTGCTCGGTGCGGTTCTTCACGATCTCTTCGGGATCGGTGTTCGGGACGTTCGAGATGTTGAGCTGCCAAGCGCTGATGTCGAAGTAGACGTACGCCTCGCCGTCCTCGCTGCGCGCCTCGCCGGCCCAGAGCAGTTCACGCTCCATGCGGCTGCCTGCGTCGACTTTGGCCATCCCAGCCGGCTTCTCGAAGTCGATACCCGGAAGCGTGTAGGTCTTCTCAGCGCCGGTGTCGGAGCCCCGCGCTGCCGCGAAATCGGGTACCGAGGCGATGAGGAGGGGCCCGCGGCACGCCTCCTTGGTCTCGGGGAAGTTGATGCCCTTGATGGCCTCGCCGACCACAGGGGCGAGGTGCTTGTAAACGTCCGTGTGGCCGTCGCCAAGGGCGCGGATGAAGTACAGCTGACCTCGGAGCGCGATCGTGAACACCATGACCACGCGGTTGAGGCCGCCGTGCGGGCCTTCGAACTTGATGTAGGAGCCCGTGTGGTTGCCCACGGACACTTCCGTCTTGTTGCGCGTCTTGCCCGATTCGACTTCGGTGAGGGCGCGCCAGTTCTTCTCGACGACGTTCTGGGCGCCGCCGCCCGTGACGAACGTGGCGGTCTTGAAGTCGGCGGGTAGGGGCTGCGTGACGACGTCCAAGATCAAGCGGTTGAAGTCGGGCGTGTCCTTCTCGAACTCGCCCTTCTCGCGCTTGATGAGTCCGAGGGCCCAGACGAGGCGTCCCGACTCCGCTTTGGCATCCTCAATGCCGCCAACCCACTTGAGGTCGCTCTCAGGCAGCGTCCACTCGAAATTGTGGTTGGGCAGCGTGATCTTGCGGCCCTCGCGGAGCGGGCCGTTCGGCGGCCAGTTCCCCGTGTCCTCGGCGGAGTCGCCACCGCCGTCGCCGCCGACGTTGCCGCCGTTGTCACCCGCGGCCGGCCCGTCGCCGCCGCCGCCATCGACCTCAGTCATGGTCTCGTCGGCGTCCTGGCCACCGGCGCCCTGCAGGAGACGGAAACCCTTGCGCAGGGCGTTCAGCCCCTCGACCTGGGAGGCGTGCGAGCCATGCCAGGCCTGCACGATGAGTTGGTAGAACTTGCCGCCGGACTTGATGATGTACGTCCGGAAATGACCCTCGCCGCCGCTGTCGGGCTTGATGTTCTTGATGACGACCTTGCCCTTGACGCCGGAAAGGCTCGTCTCAGCCACGGCCTGGCGTGCGACGCTGCCCATGCCCTCCGCACCGAGCTCCTTGATGTCATTCACGCGGCCGTCAAGGTCGAGGTCGCTGGTTTCGACGTAGACGAACGCTGTGATCGACGCGGCCTCGCACTCGGCCTTCGCCACGACACCGCCGCCGCGCTCGTCAGGCGAGACCGAGCCGAAGACCCACTGGTCGGGCAGCGCCCAGCTGAAGCCATCGGTCTTGAACTCCTTGCTCGGGCCGGCGATCGCCGCCGCGGGCAAGGCAAACAGGGCGAGGAGGAGGCCCAGGAGCACGAGGCTCCGGCGCATGGAGGGCAGACGAGACGGGACGATTCGGTGGGGGCGCATGAGACGAGGCTCCTCTTGCGTTGGGACTCTTGCGGGGTGCTCAGGGCAGCCCGCGATCCGGGCCGCTCCCTTGATTCTAACGCGGGCGCGGCCCCGCTGGGTGCCCCCGACGAGGGACCGGGGCGGACGACCCGGCCGTCTGGGACCGCCACCCTGGCTGGGTCTGCCACCCGGCCTGATTCCGCGGAGCGGAGAGCGCCGCCGACCTGGGCGCCGTCGTTGCCTCGTCCTGCAGGTCCCCGCGCTACTGCTCGTCGGCCGCGTCCGGCTCCTGGCGGGCGTCGAGATCATCACCGGCGTCGATCTCAGCGCCCGCGTCGAGTCCCTCGCCGTCCTCGCCCTCGTGCTCCTCGTCGCCCTCCTCCGGGCGCACTGAGGCCATCGAGACCAGGCAGTCGCCGTCCGGGACGTCGATGGCGCGCACGCCGGCCGTCGCCCGACCCATGACGCGGAACTGCTCGCTGGTGACCTCCATGCGGATGGTCTTGCCGTTTTCGGTGATGAGGATCACCTCGTCGCCGTCGCGGACCGCGCGGGCCGAGACGACATTGCCGTTGCGAACGAGGCCGTCCCGCGAGAGGTTGCGCAAGCCCAGGCCGCCGCGGGTCTGCGTGCGGTAGTCGTCAAACGCGCTGCGCTTGGCGTAGCCGCGCTCGCACACCGTGAGCAGCGTGTCGTCGTCGGCGACGATCGCCATACCGACGACCGCATCGTCCTTGCGCAATTTGATGCCGCGCACGCCCCGGGCCGTGCGGCCCATGGCGCGGGCGTCGCCCGCTGCGAAGCGGATCGCCATCCCCTTGGCCGTGATCATGACCATCTCTTGCGTATCGTCGACAAGCTGCGTGCCGATGAGCGAGTCGCCCTCGACGAGGCTGATGGCCAAGATGCCGCCGCGGTGAATGTTCTGGAAGTCGGAGAGCTTCGTGCGCTTGACGAGCCCGCCCGCTGTGACGAACACGATCGACTGATCGGTGCTCATGTCGCGTAGGGGCAGAATCGTGCAGATGCGCTCGTCGGGCCCCATGTTGAGGAAGTTGATGGCGGCGCGGCCCTTGGCGTAGCGGCCGAGCTCGGGCAGGCCGAACACGTGCTCTTTGTAGACCTTGCCCTTGTCGGTGAAACAGAGGATGAGATCGTGCGTGTTGGCAATCAGGAGGTGTTCGACGAAGTCGCCCTCCTTGTGCTCCGCGCCCTTGATGCCCTTGCCGCCGCGACGCTGCTGGCGGTACTCGTCGAGTCCCGTGCGCTTGATGTAGCCCTCGTGGGAGAGGGTCACCACGACGTTCTCGGGAGCAATCAGATCGAGGGACGAGTAGTCGTCCTGCGTGTCCTCGATCGTCGTGCGCCGCGCCACGGGGTAGCGGCTCCGGATCGTGGCCATGTCCTCGCGGATGATGGCCTCGACCTGTCTGGGGTCGCCGAGGATGGTCTTGTAGCCCGCGATCTTCTGCTCAAGGTCCTCGTTCTCGCGCTCGAGCTCCTGGCGCTGCAGGCCCGTCAGGCGCTGCAGGCGCATCTGCAGGATGGCCTCTGCCTGGGCGGTCGAGAACCCGAACGAGGTCATCAGGCCGACCTTGGCCTCTTTCGGATCGGCGCTGGCGCGAATCAACGCGACGATCGCGTCAATCAGATCCAGGGCCTTGATGAGGCCCGAGACGAGGTGGTGCCGCTCCTCGGCCTTGCGCAGCAGGTACTGGGTGCGGCGCGTGATGACGACCTTGCGATGGCGGATGTACTCGACCATCAGGCGCTTGAGGTCGCAGAGCTCAGGACGGCCGTCGATGAGCGCGATCATGATCACGCTCAGGGAGTCGCGCAGCTGGCTGTACTTGTAGAGCTGGTTCAGGACGATCTCGGGGTCTTCGCCACGCTTGAGGCGGATCACGATGCGCACCTCGCGCGAGGACTCGTCGCGGATGTCGGCCACGCCCTGAATGCGGTCGTTCTTGACGCCGTCGGCGATCTTGCGCAGCAGCGTGCTCTTGTTCACCTGGTAGGGGATCTCGGTGACGATGATCTCCTGGGCGCCCTTAGGGGTCTCATGCACCTCGCAGCGCGCGCGCATCTCAAGAATCGCGCGGCCCGTGCGGTAGGCCTCGAGGATCGCGCCGCGGCCGCAGATGCGGCCGCCGGTCGGCAGGTCCGGTCCGGGCACGTGCACCATCAGGTCGGCGATGGAGATGTCCGGGTTGTCGAGGACGGCCTCGATCGCGTTGGCGATCTCGGTCGGGTTGTGAGGCGGCATCGAAGACGCCATCGCCACCGCGATGCCGGCGCCGCCGTTGATGAGCAGGTTGGGAAACCGCCCCGGCAGAACTGTGGGCTCCTGGCGCGACTCGTCGTAGTTCGGGCGGAAGTCGACGGTTTCTTTGTCGAGATCATCGAGCAACTCGACGGCGGCGGCCGTCATGCGGCACTCCGTGTACCGCATCGACGCGGCCGGGTCACCGTCGATGGAGCCGAAGTTGCCCTGACCCAGGATGAGCGTCTCGCTCATGTTGAACGACTGGGCTAGGCGGACCAGGGTCGGGTAGATGGCCTGATCGCCGTGCGGGTGGTAGTTGCCCATCGTCTCGCCGACGACCTTCGCGCACTTCAGCGTCTTGTGGCGCGGCGAGAGGTTCAGGTCGTTCATCGCGACGAGGATGCGGCGCTGGCTGGGCTTGAGACCGTCGCGGACGTCCGGCAGCGCGCGGTCCACGATCACGCTCATCGCGTACTTCAGGTACGACTGGCGCAGCTCCGTGGCGATGTCGAGGTCGATGATGCGCTCGCCCGGCGGGCTGCCATCGCGCCCGCTCTCGGTGGACTCAGCGCCTCCAGCCTGGAGGCTGGACTCGTCACTGGGATCGGACGTGCCGTCGGCCATGGTTGCTCGTTGCTCCCGCGCAAGGGGAAGTGACTACTCAGAAGGACTGACTGCTAGGGGAACTGACTGCTTAGGGGAACTGACTGCTTAGGGGAACTGACTGCTTAGGGGAACTGACTTCTCTAGCCAAGGTGCCAGGGGTGGTCACGGAAGCGGCGCTGGATTGGGGTCCTAGCGAACCTCGGTCACGGCCCCGATCCGTCGCGGCCTCGCGATCATAACTCCTTGATGTGCAAGG
>JAQBWE010000057.1 GCA_027625315.1 Planctomycetota bacterium | reverse complement strand
GAGACCCTCGCCGATGCACTGCGGGCAGGGCGTCAGCTTGGGCTCTTCGGCCACCTCAAACAGGCCGGAGTTCTCGACGAAGTACGCGAGCAACCAGTATCCCCGCGTCTTGGGGTCGGCCTCGGTCTCCCACCACTGATCGCGCGTGGGCGGCTTGGGGAGGGTGACCTTGGGCGCGGCGCCGCCCTGGTTGTTGTTCTTCTTGTTGCCCGACGCCTTGCGCTGCGGCGGCTTGATCTTCGGCGGGTTCACGATGAACGTGCCCGACCCGTACGTGACCGTGCGCCAGCTGGACTTCTTGCGGTTGTCCCAGAACGTGCGCGCCTCTTCAGGCGTGACGTCATCACGACGGGAGAAGCGCTCGGCCAGCTGCTGGAACGCCATCTCAGGCAGCTCCCGGCGCGTCCAGGCACTGGCATCGGCGAGTCCGACACCCTTCTCCTCGACCTTGTCCTTGATGAGATCCTGCACGACCTTCGGGAAGTTGATCTTGGCCTCAAGCGCGAAGAAGTCGGCGCGGTCCTGTGCGAAGGTCTTCTTGGCCTTCTCAAGCCGGTTCCGCAGCAACTCGCCCGTTTCCGGGTGCTTCGTGGGGAACTCCTCGAGCATCTCGCGCACACGGCGGAAGCTGTTGAGGCTGAGCGCCAGACGAATCTCGCGAATCGTATCGAGCGCAGCCGCGTCCCGCAGCACGCTGTCGACGCGCTCCAGGCGCTGCGTGGCGATCGCGGCGTTGAGGAAGCCCTCATCGTTGGCCGCAATCGTGTACCAAGTCTTGGCCCGGGCGTAGTCGCCGGCGTTCTCGGCATACTCGGCCATGCGCCAGGCCAAGCGCGCCGAAGGCGCGTCGACGTCGTCGTTCGAGTCCGCGACCTGGGGATCCTTGCGGAGTTCCTCCTTGCGGAGTTCCTCGATGAAGCGGTCGACGAGCTGCTCCGGATCCCAAATGTCGCGGGGATCCATCTCTTCTTCGGTCTTCTCGAGCACGTCGGCCTTGCGGATCTTGACCTCACGGCCGCCGATCATGACGTGGTAGTGCGCCTCATCCTCGCGCACGATGAGGCCGCGCACGGACTGCGTGCCGTTGTTGAGCTGCTGCACGAGGCGGTGCGCCGTGACGCTCGCGAGCGCCTTGTTCGTCCAGCCCCACCGTTCCTGGATCTCCTGGGCGTCGGCCTGGTCCACGACCTGCCAAGCGAGGGTGCGCACGGAACCGTTCAGGTAGTCCTCGACCACGAGCACGTTCTCATCGCTGCGCTCGGGCAGCAGGCGCCCCTTGATGGTCTCCCCCGTCCGCAGGTGCACGACATCGGCATCTGCGACTCCGGGGCTGATGCAGGCAGCCACCGCGAGGAGCGGGAGGATGAGGAAGGTGGAGGGGAACTTCATGGGATACCTCGCTTTCACTTGCCGTCCGTGACCTGTTTGAGGTCCACGTAGGACTGACGTAGCGGGAGCAGCTCGCGCTTGACGGGCTGCCCTTGGAACAACAACTCCACGACGGCGACGAATCCGGGCGCGCCCTGAAACGGGCTGACCTTGAAGGTCGCCGCGAGGCTGTAGCCGCGGCGGGAGAGCGGAATGGCCTCCGTGTGCGGGATCGCCGGGGGCAGGTCGCCCGCGCGCGACTGATCCAGGTGCGCCTGCAGGATGGCGTCGATCTCCGGGCGGACCTGCTGGAAGCGCGCCTCGACGCGCCGATCGACCATGCGGTCCACACCAATCGCGAACAGACCGATGATGAGGACGCTGAAACTGGCCAAGATGGTCATGGCCATCAGCACTTCAAGGAAGGTGAAGCCAGCTTCTTTGGCGGGACGGGAGCGAATCACTTGCCGTCCCTTCTCACAACGTAGTCGTCGCGATACACAGGCAAGCGCACGTCCAGCGTCGCGGGCGCACCGACGTACGCCCAGTCGCCTACAGAGTGCGGGACCTTCTTCGTGCCGCGCATGCCGCGGCGCACGCGCACCTCACGCTTAGCGAAGTCCACGTCGCGAAGCTCGTACTCCATCCACTCGCCAGCGACCTTGATCCAGCGGCTCTTGCCGAGGTTCGGCTTCATCAGGATGTCCGCGTCGCTGACCTTCAACACGCTGTCTTCGGCGCCCACGCCCTCGCGCAGTGTCATCTCGCCGCGACCGGCGCCGAACTGCGTCGGCTGCGCCAGCGTCGCCTCGAGGCGAACGAAGGGTGGGAAGATGTCGTCGCTCGGATCAGCAAGACTCGTGGGGCCCCGGTTGAGCGGCCATTCCTTCTCGAGCGCGCGGGTCGAATCCCAGTAGGGGCCGACGTACGGGGCCGCGTCGCCCAGTCCCACGCCAGTGTCGACCTGCCAGCTCGTGGCGAACACGCGGCGCCACGCGGCACCGAAGTGCAGCAGGCCCTCCGCAACGGGCCGGCAGGCCTCGCGGATCTCGGCCGGGGAGTCGAAGTGCTCCGGAATCAGCAGGCTCTTGTCGGGATGCCCCACCGGGGAGCGGAAGCCGCGGTAGAGCGTGAGGATGGCCGGCCAGACCAACCCGCCCTCGGCGGGCGGATCCATGGCGTCGGTCGGCACGGCGATCCAAAGGATCTCAGTGAGCCCGCCCGTTGCGTTGTAGCGCGTGTCTTTGTCGCCCTCGATCACCGTCTTGGGCGTCAAGTCTTGGAGATTGCCGCCCTTGGCCGGAACGGCGCCGGCACGTCGGCGCAGGCGGTCCGCGCCCTCGTTCGCGTCGGCGACCACGCAGGCGATGTACGCACACGGGTAGTCCTTGAACGCGCCGTCGCCCGCCTGCTGCAACTTCAAGTACCCCGCCCGAAGGCGAACGATGACGGGCGGCGGCGGGGCCGGGCGATCCGCGCCCTTCTGCCGGAGCATGTCGTCGGTGGGCATCGGTGCGGGCGCCTGGAAGCTCGCGGGCAGGGCGAGATTGGCCAGGTCCGCGCGCACCTGCGGGAGCAACTGGTCCTGACGATCGAGCTGAGCCGACTCGCGCGTGCCCGTATAGAAGATGTCGAGGCTCTGGCGCAAGAACACCACGACCATGCCGCCGAGCATGACGAACAGCGCCATGGCGATCAGGATTTCGAGCAGCGTGAAGCCGCGCGAGGCGTGCGGGCGGGAGCGGCGGGCGGCACGCATCAGCGATCCTTGCCCACGTCGTCGGTGGGCGACCGGGCCGGCGGAGCAACCGCAGGACCAGAGAACGGCTCGTAGTCCGAAGAGATCGTGCCGTACATGCCGATTGTCAGCCGGATGGCCGGATCCTCCGGGTTCGTCAGGTCACGAATGCGGATGATCTGGTCGCCGCTGTGCACATCCGGGTCGAGGCCTCCGTCGTAGAACGCGACGCGCAGGGGCAACTTCGGCTCAATCACTTCGAGATCGCCCGGCACCTGGCGCTCGAACTCCTCCGAGAGGAACACGCCGAGCAGGCGGAAGCTGTCCATCAGGCCCACGTAGCCGTTGCCCGCAGCGGAGATCGACAGCGGCACGGCGCCGCGCTCGCCGATGTCAATGCGGTGCACGGCTGCAATCTCGTCGGGACCGAGCACGCCACCCGGGCGGCGACCGATGCCTTCGCCTTCGTAGCATTCCAGACCGCTGACGCGAATCGACGGGTCCAGCCCCTGCCAGCTCACCTGCAGGCGCTGCCAGCGTCCGTCGGCGATGACCGGGCCACCCTTGGTCTCGTAGTTCTTGTCGATGGAAGTGGCGCGCCCCGTCTCGCTGGCCTTGCGCAACTTCATCCGCAGGCGCACGTCGTAGGCGTCGCTGCCGGTCGACTGGACGAGCAGAATCTCGTAGGCCTCGCCGCCCTGGACAAGCGACATCAGCGTTCGCCCGGCCTCAGGCCGGATCCAGACATCGAACTCAAGGCCCTCAGTCATCGCAAACGCCGAGGACGGAGCGAAGGTGAGACTCCCGCCGCCAAACTTGGCGCAGTTGCCCACATGGCCCGCGACACGCTCCAGCTCGACGCGACCCTGCAGGTCCGGCCGGCGCGCCTCGCTGGCGAAGTCCAGCGACTCGAACTGATGCGTGATGACCGGCCGCGCAATCGAGGCGCCGATGGTGAGGACGGGGAACCCCTCCTCGTCCTGTCCAGAGCGCATGAGCAGTGTGGCGCGGCGGCCGCCGACGCTAGCGCTCAGGCAAGCGTGCGCCGTCTCCGCCATCATGGCCTTGGCCTGCGCGATGTAGGTCGCCTTGCCCAGGTTGCCGATGTAGCCCACCGCAAGCCCCATCAGCACGGCCATCGCCCCCATCACCACCACGATCTCGATGAACGAGAAGCCGCGCGTCGACCCTGCGGCACGCGGGCTGGGCTGGCATTGCTGTCTTATGCGCATGGGGTTCACCTCAGAGACTCGGGCTAGTTCCAGGGGAGGATGTCGTCGTCGGTGTTCGGCTGGCCATCGTTGCCCATCGACCAAATCTGGAAGGTGCTCGGGTTGTAGAACGAGCCATCAGGGCGCTTGTACGGCCGGGCCTCGACGACCTCGCCATCCTTGTTCACGTACGAGCGGCCGTTCGTGAACGCGGAGTCGTAATCGTCACGGTGGAAGTAGATGAGCGGGTTCTCGTAGGCGTCCACGATCTCCATCAGGTCCGGCGTGCCGTGCTTGTTGATCGCCTTGCGGAGCCGATCTTCGTCGTGGTTGCGCAGCTCGTCGGAGCCCCACTCGGGATCGCCCTTGAACCCGGGCCAGTACAGCGCCTGATAGATCGCCTCGATGCCGCCGTTTTCGCTGTTGTCGGGCGCCTGGGGCTTCTCGCCCTGGCCAGTGGCGCCAGCCAACGCCGTCACGTCGGACGGCGGATACAGCTCGAACTGAGCCTTCCAGTTCTCGATCATGAGCTTGGTCTTGCTGATGGTCTGCTTCGTGGCGAACTCAGGACCGCGGCGCAACCAAATCTGGATCGCGACCGTGATGCCGGCGGCCAGCACCCCGATGATGCCCATGACGATCAGGATCTCGATGAACGAGAACCCGCGCTGACGGTGCCTGCTTGTGTGCTGCTCGCGTTGCATGTCGTCTCTCCTCGGCCCTACTGGGCCTTGCGGCGCACGACGCGGATGTCGCGCACCTGGACGTCGTATTCCTGCTCTTGCGTGCTGTAGCCACCGATCCAGAGCATCGCCTTGCCCCGGCTGGCCTTGAACGCCGAGACTTGATCCTCAATGATCAGCTCGCCGTTGAGGTAGACAGCGACGGCGCCCGTGTTGGCATCCAAACGCACGATCCTCAGTTCGACTTCGTCGCCCTCGGGCCAGTCCATCGCCGGCTCCAAGCGGGTGACGTCGCCTTCCTTGTAGCGCTTGATCTGACCGCCCTGGATGCGGACGGCGATCTTGTTGCGATCGTAGAAGATGCCGAGACCCGGGCGCTTCGCGCCGCCTGAGCCGGATCCGGCCTCCGCACCGACCTGGACGCCAAAGGTGACGTTGTTCGTGGCGCGGCCGTCCTTCTCGCGCGGGATGCGCAAGGTCATCGTGAGTTCCTCAAAGGAGTCACGCTCGAAGAGGGCGGTCGTCTTGGCGTACGCGATCGGATCGAGGAAGTTGCCGTCCTTGTTGGCCCGGCCCACGAAGCGCAGCACCTCGTCCTCGATCAGCAGAGTCACGCCCCCCGCCTGCCCCTGGTCCCACTCGCGGTCAAGCCGCAGCCCCTGGAAGGCCACGGTCTTCTCCTCGAGCGACATCCAGTGCTTGACCGCCTTGAGCTGCTTCTCGGCGTACTCCCGCCAAGTGCTCCACGTTGTGTCCTCGGCCGCGACCACGTCGAGCACCGACTGCAACCGGCGGATGCACTCGCGATAGTCGCCGAGCTGGTACTGGCAGTAGCCCGCGATGGCGAGGGCGGCAGGCTGCTCGCGCAGCGTGCTGTTGTTGAGCACCTTGGTTGCGGCGTCGAGGGCACGCTGGTAGCGCTGGCGCGAGGGCAGATGCTGGGCACCCGCTCGCACGAGCGCCTCGCGCAGCCGCGCCTCGTACGCGTTCTTGTCGAGCCCCTCCTCACGGTCGGCCGCACGGTTGGCAAACGCGACGGCCTTCTCGAACGTCGCCGCGCTGTTCTTGGGGTCATCCCCCGTGGCGACGGCGCTCGCGCCGAGGCGCAGGTAGGTCTTGGCAAGCCAGCCATCGAGCTCGGCGTACATCGGGGCGTTGCGCAACGCGGCATCGAGCGCGCGGATCGCCGACGCATCGTTCTGGTCGAGGCTCGCCACCACTCCGGCGAACATCTCGACGTAGGACGAACGCGAGGCCTCGCCACGGGCCCGCTCAAGGTACGCCCGCATGGCGGCGTCGTCGCCCGTCGCATACGCAACGAGCGCCCGGCCGAGTGACGGCGAGACCGTCTCGTCCGGCGTCGGACCTGAACTGGAGCCGAGGCCCAGAGCAGACTCGCACGCGACGAACGCTTCCGTCGCGGCGTCGGGCTGTCCCAGCCGCAGGCACGTCAGGCCGAGGTTGTAGCAAGCCTGCGCGCGCAACTCCTGTGAGTCGTCGCTCGTCGCCACGGCCTCAAACGCTGACCGGGCTGTGCCCAGGTTGTCGGTACCACCCAGTGCGTAGAGCACGCACGCGCGCGCCAGTGTCGCGCCCATGTTGCCCGGATCGCGGCTGATGAGGCTCTCGGCAGCCGTCCGTGCCGCGTCGAGGTCGCCCACGCGCAGATGCGCGAACGCCAGGCGCAAGCGACCCTCGTCGCTCGCGGCCTTGCGGTACGACGTGAGCGCAAGCTTGTGCTCGCCCGCGAAGGTGAGGGCGTCGCCCTCGCCAATGAGGGCCGGCGCATGCCGGCCGTCGCGCTCGAGGGCCGCGCGGAAGTACAGCAACGCCTCGTCCGCGAGTTGCATGCCCTGCAGGTGGAGTTCACCCAACCAGGTCCGCGCCTCGGCACTCGCCGGGGCGGTTTGCATGTATTCCGCGAGGATCCGCAGCACGGCCTGTTCGTCGCGCAGCGCCTTGTAGGCGGCCAGCAACTCGAGCAGGGCCTCGGAACGCTCCGCTGCCCCACGGTTGATGCGAATCTCGACCAGGGCCGCTTCGATCAGCGCGGCAGCTCGCCGCCAGCCTTCCTTGGCCTCCTTGCCCGTCGCTCCTACCGCGGCCATGTCCTTGGCAGCGCGGCGCAGGCGATCGGGGTCCTTCTGCTCGGCGAGGGGCTTGGTGGGCTCGAGTCCCTGACGCAGCAGCGCCTCATAGTAGAGGTTGGCCACCGTGCGGCGCAGATACCAGCCGTCGGCCTGCTCGGTCGCACCCTTCTCCGTCTCGTTCTTCTGGCGCACGCCGATGATGTCGAGATCCGCGACAACGCCCTGGGCCTTCTCCTCGAAGCCGATGAGTCCCGCCTTGACGCGTAGTTTCTCAAAGCCCTCGCCCGCGCCCTTCAGCACCCACTTCAGGCGCTCGTAGCCGGTAGTGCCTTCCTCGTGCCACTTGCCGCCATCGGCCTGGATCGCGAGGATGTAGATGTAGTACGGCTTGCCGCCGTTGAGCACCCAGTCAAAGACGTCTTCAGGCTTGCGCTCGTAGTCCACGAAGGTCGCCACGGGAATGCTGGCGATGCCCGTGCCGTCGCCGCCCGCCGCCACAGGGCGCGCGCCGCGCAGCACCTGGCGGAAGCCAGGCGCCGGACCGGGAATCGTCGGCGGGAGAGCAAACTCGAGCGGGATCCACGGCGGCGCGTCGAGCGCGATCGGCGGGAGCTCGCGCGTATCCGAGTACGGCTCGAAGATGTTGCGCTCAGCATCGTGATCGTAGGCCGCGTGCGAGAAGGGATCCCCCTTCGACACAAGGTCGGCCGCGGGGATCGTGTCCTCGCGACCGGCTTGGCCCACGCCGCGACCCGGACCCTCCGGCTGACAGCCGAAGACCGTGATGAGCAGGATCACGGCGGACCACAGCAGGAGAGCCTTCTCCTTGCCGAGGCTCTTGTTGAGCATCGCCGTGACGGGGAGGGCTAGAAGTCCCAGCAGGACATAGCCCATGAAGGTGGCAAAGGCGCCGGCGAGGACGATCATTCGTCTTCCTCCGCGTCGAGCTGCAGGTCGACATCCGCACGGACGACGACGCTTGAAGCCTGGACACTGAACTGGACGAGACCATCCACCGACTTGCGCCCACGGCGACGAGCCTGGGCGAGGCGAGTGGTCTCGAGGGGAACGGGATCAGAGGGGTCGGTGAGGTGGTCGAGGAGGCGCTTCATGCCGGCCATCTCGCCTACGACAACGAACTCGAGGGGCCAAAGGCTGATGAACTGGTTGGCGTCGCCCGCGTCGACCTGGGCCTTGATGTCGATCTGCTCAATCGAGTCGACCTCCTCGCGAATGGCCACATCCACGAGCCGCGCGGCCAGCGCGAGGTTGAGGACGCGCGCCGGCAGCGTCGCACGATCCACGGAGGAGATCGCGCCGAAGCCGAGCTGCTCAGCTTGGGCCGCGAACTCGACGTCGGCCCGGTTCGCGCGCAGCCGCAGCTCGCTCCACACGTCGCTGAGCAACCGGCTGAAGGCCACGTTCGGGTCGCCCGAGCGCAGGCTCTCACCGTGCTGGTCGACGAGCCGCTCGTAACGACGCAGCGCCTTGTCGGCCGCCACCTCGTCGCCTTCGAACCGCGAGCGCAAGTCGGCGGCACTGGCGTCCTTGGGCGCCCCACGCAGAACCGCGGCCCGCAGCGCCTGGTCGGCGGCCACGCCCACGAGGTTCTTGCGGTCGCCGGCGGCCTGATCCACCCGTGCGGCCCAGCCGCCTGAGCGGACGCCGTCATCGCGGGCGGGGCCTTCGACGTCGTCGCGCAGCAGCTCGCCGCGCTTCTGCAGCGTCATGGCGGTCTTGCTGGGCGGCGCACGCATTGCCTTGAGCTTGCGCATCTCGGCGTCCATGCGGTCGTGCGCCGTGTCGGGATTGTCGGACAGGATGTGCACGACAATCACGCCGACAAGGAACACGCCCAGTCCGATGAGGACGGGCGACCAGAATGTGCGGTATCTCTGCCAAAGTTCGTCCACGGTACGCTCCTCTTACTTCTTCAGCGAGTCGAGCAGGGCTTCGCGCTGCTTCTTGCGGACGGTGTCGATCGCTACGGACTCCTGCACGCCATCGGCGCGGAAGCCCACAAAGAATCTCGGGTTGGACGCATCGTCTACGCCTAGCTCGCGCAGCATCGTCGGGGTTCCCCGCTCCGCGTCGGACTCGAGCACGACGCCCGGGAAGAAGTCCAACTCGAAGGTGCCGGGCTGACCGCTGCGGCCCTCGCGCGGGGGCTTGATTGTCTCGACAATCAATCCACGCTTGTTGCCCTGGAGCTGCGTGATGAAGGCGCCCGCGATCTGCGAGGCGTTCTGCCCCGGCGAGACGAGGCCCTTCAAGCGCACTGAGCACAGCCGCAGGTTGTAGCGACTGCGCGACACCTTCACATAACCGCTGGCCGCCTTCGTGAGCTTGGGCTTCCAGTAGTCGAACGTGTGCGTCGGCTTCGTGACGGAGAGCTGTACCTCGTCCACATACACGTAGGGCGTGATGTGGTCTTGGAGCTCAGCGAGCACGTCGGAGAGCAGGACGCCCGGCTGGTTCAGCTCACCCAGGATGCGGTGCTTGACCTCCTGCGTCTGCGAGAAGGAGAGCGCCTTGCGCAGGCGCTTGTCCGTCTCGCCAGCGGCCTTCTGGTGGCCCGCCACCTGGGACTCCGCCTTCTCAAACTCGCTCGAGGCGCTCGCGCGGCCGTTGTAGAGCAGGAACAGAACGCCCACGAGCACGGCGGCCGCCGCGACAGAGAACACGCCCTTCGTCGCGAAGTCCCGTGCGCGCCTTAGCGCGGCGGGCAGGACGGATAGGCCCATGGCCTCCGCCGCGACCTGGTTCTGAGCCAGGCCCACCGCCACGGCGAACTCGTGCGGCGCGCTCTGGATCAGCTGGAGCTCCTCCTCGCCGAGGCCGTCCGTGTCGCAGATCTGGAACGGATCGAAGCGCTCCACCGGCACGTCGAGGGCCTGCTTGAGGTAGAGGTCGAGTCCGGGGAGGCTCGCGCCACCGCCGGAGAGCAGCACGCGATCGATCTTGAGGTCGGGCAGGCGCGTCTGCGCCCGCGCGATTATGAGCGTCGACTGGATCGTGGACGCAATCTGACCCGCGACGCCCATGATGGCGTTCGCGACCTTCTCAGCAGTGGAGTCCTCGTACTTGGCCTGCGCCTTCGGCGTGACGTTCGCCTTCGTACGCTTCATCTTCTCGGCCTTGGCGGTGGTCGTGCTGAACGCCTTCTCGATGGCCTCAGTGAATGCGCGGCCGCCCGGCGTCGCGTTGCGCGCGAAGATCAGCTCGCCGCCCCGCTGCACGGCGAGGTCAATGTTCTCCCCGCCGATGTTGACGAGCAGCGCCGTTTCGTCGCCGGTGTACGTCGCGTTGGCCGCGAAGGCATTGAATAAGGCGACGCTGTTGGGCAGACCCTCAGAGAGCTTCAAGCCGCCCGAGCCGAGCGAACGAGTGATCTCGTCGAGGTACTTGTTGCGGGCGAGGGCAACCAAGATCGTGTCGTCGGCGCGTGAGCCGTCGGGATCGGGGAGGCGCAGCGCGCGGTAGTCGGCGGACACATCGCCGCCCGACTGCTGGCTGACCTCTTCGACCTCGAACTTCATCAGCGTCCGCAAGCGCCAGTCCGGAACGGGCGGCACCTGGGTGTAGCGAATGATGACGTCGCGACCCGTGAGCCCCACCGTGGCCGGTGTGCCGCGGAACCCGCGCGCTGCGAGCGCACGGCCGGCGACGGGCCGCGTGGCATCGTCGAGGCGGTCGGAGAACACGTGCGTGACGACGTAGCGCGCACCCTTCTTGCGAAGCCGTACGGCTCGCAAGGAGTGCCCTCCAATCGTGACGCCCAGTCCAGTGTTTGCCATGGGTAGTCCTCGGTTCTCGTTCCAGCCGCCGCGGTCGGCGGTTCGATCTGTTTCTTACTGCCTGCTTGGTTCGTACTGCCTGCTTGGTTCGTACTGCCTGGTTCGTACTGCCTGCCGGCGAGTTGCCTACTTGGAAGGCAACTCAGGGATGGCAGCGCCGTAACTCTTGCTTAGCCGGTCGTACTCTTCCTTTGCTCGCTTCACGCGGCCACCGAAGGCGTCGTCCTCCTCCAGGTGACCAAAGCGTTCCACGATCGTGCGGTAGAAGATCGCGGCCATGGGCTCGTAGCCGCTCACGTTCGCGAGCAGGTCGGCGAGACGCTCCAAGCGCGTCAATTCCCGACCGGCGTTGTCGCTGTACCAGGCCGCCCGCGCGTCGAGCGCTTCGGTGGTGAGCGCGGCGACGCTGCTCTCGTACTCGCCGCCCGTCGCACCCCGCGCGGGGTAGCGCTGACCCATGCTCTCGATCTTCGCGTCGAGGTTGACGAGCGTGTCGCGCGAACCAAAGATGCGGAAGTCGTTGAGCGCCTTGCTGTAGGCGTCGATTTCCTTGCGCGCGTCGGCCTCGGCCCGTTCGGCCGCGGCCCGAGCTCGGTCGCGCACGGACTCGATGTACGGGTAGATCGCGACGATCTCGCGCAGCGCCTCGATGCCGCGTCCCGGCTGGAGCGCGAGGACTCGGCTCGCCTCAGAGAAGGCCGCCTCAGCCGCCTTCAACTGCACGCCGTAGTTGGTTACGACCTCGACGGAGCCGCTTGAGCCCTCAACCATGTGCCACACATCGAGCAGCGAGGGATCGAGCGTGTCGTGCAGGGTCAGCACCGAGCCCGCGGCATCGCCGCCGGGCACGAAACTGACCAGCGTGCGCGGACGGCCGGGAGCCGGCGCAGGGTCACCGGCGAGCGTGCGCCGCACACCCTCCACGCGCTCACCCGCCGCGGCCTGGATGCTGCCCGCGCTGGTCGTCACGACGCCGAGGGAGACACCCACGTGCGCGCGCGGCACCCGGGCGGAGAGGCCGACGGCCTGGGCACCCGCGCAGTCGATCTGCGCCATGAGGCCCTCGTCGTTCTGCATCTTGGTCCAGGTGATCGAGGCGCTGACCTTCTCCTCGCCGTGCTTGAAGTACCCCTTCGCGGTGGCCGTGCCGGCCGCACCCTCGATGGGCCCGTCCACGCGGAAGCCCGCGAGCTCGGTGCCGTCGGCGAGACGCACGACGGGGGCAGCCCCTACCATCAACACGGTCAGCCCGTGCATGAGGTCGAGACCGCCGGACGTGGCGAGCCACGCCTCGGGATCACCGGGGCAGTCGATCTCGCGCGCACCCGGGCCTGCGCCGGACTCACGCACAATCTGCACGTCGTCCAAGGTGGCACTGGCCCCCGGGGCCAGCCGCACGCCGAACACGACGCTCTCTGCCCACGTCGGCTGCGCCGCCACAACGTCGATGGAGCCGGAGCCCAGCGACAGCGTGCTCGTCAGGCGCGACTGCCCGCCCGCGGTCGTGGAGACAGCGCCCGCCTCGCGCCAGTTGCGCCAGACGGCCACGAGGGTCGCGTCACCGCGAGCCTTGAGGTCGGCCTTCACGTGCAGACCCTTACCGCGCAGCGCGGGGAACTCATCGGCGTAGGCGACCAGCACTGGCTGGGCTCCCTCCGCCTCCCCTCCCGTGTGCCGGAGCGAGAGGGCGAGGCCCTTCCCGCGCGGCGCGGTTCCGATGGCGACCGGGGCCTCTTCGCCCTGGGCCGCCCAATACAAGTCGATGATGTCGGCGCTGTCCATATCGCCGCCGGAGAGCAGGTTGCCTGTCCCGCCGCCTGCGACCTCAGTAGCCTGCGGCTCATCGTCCTGCATGAGGAAGAAGCCCGCTCCGCCGGCCAGAAGGACGAGGAGCAGACCCACGAGCAAACCAGCGTAGGACCCGCGGGCGCGCGACAGGTCGATGTCGCCCATCATGCCCCAGCCCTCGTCGTCCTCGAACTGCGACAGCTCAATCTCGATGTCCTTCATCGAGGGGTCCTTGAATACCAGCTTGCTGTTGCCGACGCGGATACGCGTGCCGTGGCTCAAGGTCGCTTCGGTGGTGGGCTCGCCGTTGACCAGCGTCCCGTTCGTGGAACCCAGGTCGCGCAGGGTGTAGCCGTTGAGATCCTTGGTGATCTCGGCGTGGTGGCCCGACGACATGCGGTCTTCCAGCACGATCGTGTTCGAGTCGCGCCGACCCATCGTGATGCGCGGGGCGTCGAGCAGGACCTTCTGACCCTTGCGATCACCGCCCATCCACTCCAGGTAGCAGACGCCCTTCTGGCCGGCGGCACGGAGCCGCTCCTCTTCCTTCGGATCCTCGAAGGCGATGTCGACGCTACCGATGCTGATGACGTCGCCGCTGCCGAGCACCTTGCGGTCGACGGGCTTGCCGTTGACGCGCGTCTTGTTGGTGGCACCGAGATCCCACAACTCCCAGGCGAGTCCGCCACCCACTGGCACGCTCGTGATGCGGCAGTGCTTGCGCGAGGCACCGCGCGCGTCCGGCACGGGGAGTTGGTTGTCGGCATCGCGACCGATGCCGATGGAATCACCGGGCTTCAGCTCGAGGGTCCGGGCATCACCCTCAGTCTTGACGATCAGACGCGCCATGCGGTTTGCTCTCCTACGAATCCTGCCGCCAGGGCGACAGCCCCAATACGCAATGCGCATACCCGTCTTGGCACGCGCCTCGAATGTGCGGAAGGTACTGATGCTGAACGTGTTACGTCAACGGCGGAGTCTGGCGAAACCGGCCACTGGTAACGGACTGACCAGGGACGGTCAGGGGCTGGGCGGCTCTGGTAAGTCAATTCACACATGACGATAACAAAGTTACCGGCCTAGGCGCCTGCGGGAGGCTGCTCGGCGTCCATGCCGTAGCGCTCGAGCTTCTTACGCAGACCCAGTCGGCTCAGGCCGAGTTCGGCGGAGGCGCGGCTCTTGTTCCAGCCATGCCGCATGAGCGAGGCGCGTACGACGCGCCGCTCGAGGTCCTCCACCATCGCCTTCAGGCCTCCCTCGCCGACGGCCCCGGGGTCCGCCGGCTGGTAGGCCAGAATACGCGAGCTCAAGTGCTCAGGAGAGATCAGCCCGCCCGTCACGACGGCGCGCACGCGCTGCATCTCGTTGCGCAGCTCGCGCACGTTGCCGGGCCATTCGTAGGCCACCAAGAGCTCCAGAGCGGCTGGATCGAGGCTCAGAGCGGGACCGCCAACGTTCGTTTCTTCGAGGAAGTGGGCCACGAGCAGCGGGATGTCTTCCTTACGCTCACGCAGCGCGGGCAGCTCAATGACGACGCCAGCGATGCGGTAGTAGAGATCCTCGCGAAAGGTCCCGGTCTTCAGCATCTCCGCCAAGTCCCTGTTCGTTGCGGTGATCAAGCGGAAATCCACCGTGAGCGGCTTCTTGCCGCCCAGCCGCCGGACCTCGCCCTCCTCCAGCACCCGCAGGAACTTCTTCTGGAGGTCGGGAGACGTCTCGCCGACCTCGTCCAGGAACAACGTGCCGGCATGGGCCTGCTCGAAGAGGCCGGCGTGGTCGCGGTGGGCGCCGGTAAACGCCCCGCGCTCGTACCCGAAGAACTCGCTCTCCATGAGCGTCTCAGGGATGGCGCCGCAGTTCTCCCCCACGATGCGGGCGCGGCGCCGGGGGCCGTTGAAGTGGATCGCGCGCGCAATCAGCTCCTTGCCCGTGCCGGACTCGCCGACCACGAGCACGGGCAGGGTCAGATCCGTGACCCGATCGACCAAGCGCAGCACGGTGCGCATGGCGGGACTGCGGCCGATGATGTGCTCGTAGCTGTACTTCAAGCCCAGCTCGTCGGCCTGCTTCGCGAGGTCTTCGCGCGCACGCCGCAGGGCGTTGGTGCGAATGCGCAACGCCTTCCGCAGGCGCTCATTCAGCCGCTCGATGCGTCGGGCCTGCCGCACCGCCTCGCGGCGGCGCATGGCGATCTCGCGGCGCTCGCGCGCGTTGCGCAGGGCGATGGACGCGAGGCTGGCGAAGGACTCCAGCATGCGCACATCCCAGCCGTCGAACTGGCCCTTCTCAAACGCGTTGTCGAGGTAAATGGCCCCAAACACGCCCTGGTTGGCATGTACGGGCACACAGACAAGTGAGCGCAAGCGCAGGTTGGCCACGCTGGCGTTACCGTCGAACCGGTCGTCCATCTGCATGTCTTCGGACAGGACGCTCTTGCCTTCCGCAATCACGCGCGCCGCGACGCCCACGCTGAACGAGCCGTCGGGATCGTCGAGGTCGCGGTGATCGGGCAATCGCGCGCGCCGCACGACGAAGTGGCCCTCGGCCTTGAGCAACAGGAAGCCACGCCCGGCGTCGGTCAGCTCGATGGCCGCGTCGAGGATGCCCTCGAGCAGGCGGTCTTCGTCGCGCAGCCCGTTGATCTTCTCGTTCAGCTCCATCAGGTGCGTCAGCGCGCGGATCTCGCGGTGCCGACCAACCATCGTGGCGCTGCGCGCTTTGGGCTGCCTCATCGCCTGGGCGAGCAGCGCGTCGAGGTCGCGCTCGTCCAAGCTCTCCGCGCCTACGCCGTGGGGGAAGTACGCGGTGATCTTCGTCTCGCCGAGCTCCACCGCGTCGCCCGCCTCAAGACGGTCGTCGAGGATCGGCGTGCCGTTGAGGAACGTGCCGTTGCGCGAGCCGAGATCGGTGACGCGCCAGCCATCGGCGCCCAGGTAGACGCGGCAATGCCGCCGACTGAGGGTGCGGTCATCGACCGGAATCTCGACCTCGCGATCGCGGCCGATCGTGACAGCCCCCGTGGACATGTCGTAGACCCGCTCCTCTTGGCCGGGGCTCTTGATGAAGAGACGCAGGGGTCCGTGCATAACCATCGCTCCGCAAATCGTAGGCCGCGCGGAGAGAGGAATCGAACGCGGTCGCGGTCAGCCGCCGAGCGCGATGGCGGCCGCCGCGACCGCAGCGGTCTCGACTCTGAGCGCGGGCCGGCCCAAATGCGCAACGCTCGCCCCGGCGGCCTGCGCGGCCGCGAGTTCCTCAGACGTAAAGCCACCCTCGGGCCCGATGAGGAGCCACGGACAGACCCCGCCCGCCGGCAGCCGCGAGCCCAGCGGTGCCGCC
>JAQBWE010000342.1 GCA_027625315.1 Planctomycetota bacterium | reverse complement strand
CACCGGCGCCTCCGTGAGCGGGGCGGCCTAGAAACATGTCGCGAGGCGACAACTATCTTGACACTCACCGTCCCGGGCGACACGCGCCGCGAAGCGCGACGCATTGCCGCGGCGCCGAGGCGCTATCCTGCGGGCATGCGTTGCCTCGCCCTGCTAGTCCTCCTCAGCTTCACCGCGCACGACGTGCACGCCGAAGACGGGCCCACGAAGCGCGCAGCGCTCCGGCTCGCCGCCACCGCGCCGCTGGCCACGCTCGACCCCGCCAAGGCCAGCAGTGATCTCGAGCGCGTCGTAGTCTCGAACCTCTTCGATCAGCTCTACACGCATGATCACGACGCCCGACCCTTTCGGTTGCAGCCGGTGCTCGCTGCTGGCATGCCGGAGATGTCGCCAGACGGGCTCGTCCACACCATTCGCCTGCGGCCCGACATGCGCTACCTCGACGATCGCTGCTTCCCCGACGGCAAGGGCCGCGCCGTCACCGCGCACGATGTTCGCTTCTGCTTGCTGCGCCTCATGGACAGCACCGTCAAGAGCCCTGGTCAGTGGATCCTCGCGCGCCGCGTGAAGGGCCTGGATGCGTTCGTCACGGCGTCGGCCAACCTGCCTGAGAACCCCACGCGCGACGCGTACCGCAGCACCGAGGGCTACCCCGAGGTGGAAGGCATCGAGGTCGTCGACGACCTGACGCTGCGCATCCACCTGCTGCGGCCCATGCCGGAGTTGCCGTGGCTACTCGCCTCGCCCTGGCTCTCCATCTACGCGCCTGAGGGCGTACGCGTGTACGGCAAGGACCTGGGCCTGCGGGCCATCGGCACGGGGCCGTTTCGCGTCACGCTCTTCCAGCGCGACAAGAGCCTCCTGCTTCGGCGCCGTCCTGAGTACACGTCGCCGCTAGGTGCCGACCTGCCTCGCGTCGAGACGGTCGAGCTTGCGGTGTTTCAGGATCCGCTGCAGGTGTGGGCTGCGCTCATGCGCAAGGAGGCCGACTACGCGGAAGTGCCGCGCGATGTTCTCACCGAGATCGTGCAGCCCGCCACCGGCCAGCTGATCCCCCACCTCGCTGACCTCGGCGTCACGTTGGAGCGCAATCCGCGCCTCGAGGTGCAGTACGACGCGTTCCGCTGGTCGGACCCGGTCGTGGGTGGCAAGGCTGGTGAGAAGGGCCGCGCGATCCGCTACGCGATCTGCCTGGCGTCGGATGAGGACTACGCCCTCAAGCGCCTCTACACGCATCAGGCCGAGCGGGTCTATGGCCCCATCCTGCCGGAGCTGAGCGCGTACGATCCGACCCTGAGCAACGAAAGCATGCGGGGCGAAGACGAGAGTGAAGCGGACGCGCTCGACATCGCGCGGCAGATGCTGGCGGATGTCGGCTACGGCCCGAAGAAGCCCGTGCCCACGATCCGCATGCACATCCTCTCGGACCCGACCTCGCGCGTCGTGTTCGACCTACTCAAGCAGCAGGTGGCGCGCGTAGGGATCACCCTCGAGGCCGTGACCGTGACCTGGCCCGAGCTGCAGGAAGCCACCAAGCGCGGCGAAGCGCAAATGTGGTCGAGCGCGTGGCATGCGGACATCCCCGACGCGCAAGACTTCATGCAGCTCTTCTATGGTCCCAACGTCCCGGAGCCCAACTACTCGGGTTATCGCAACCGGGAGGCCGATCGGCTGTACGCCGCCGCGCGCGCCCTGCCCCCCGGGGAGGAGCGCGACGACCTGCTCAATGACATGGAAGTGCTGGTCGTGCGCGACTGTGCCTGGCGCTACCGCTTCCGGCGGATTCAGTGGACGGCGCTCTACCCATGGGTCCAGGGCTACCGCTTCAACGGCATCGCCCCGAAGGACTGGCGCCACGTCGCCATTGCCGGAGCCGCCCGGGCCGCCGCGGCCCGCTGACGGCCTCCGCCCTGCGCCCCGGAGCGCGTTCGCCCGCGCCTTCATAAGTCGCTGACACGGGGTTCTGGGGCCTCCAGGGCCGGGTCGATGGGGCCGGCAGAGAAGACCAACCGGATTCGGGGGGATCCATGAAGCTCAATCGACTCAACTTCCATCAAGGCCCGGAGAGGCCGAGGCCGCTGGTCAAGCGCGTGTTCTTCGCGGCGCTCCTCGTCGCTCTGGGCGCCATGGGCGTCTCGGGCTATATCGCCAACGACCTGCGCGCCCGGGGGGACCGTGACCACCTCGAGAACCCGGGCGGCCTGGAGATGGCCGGCTCGATGCGGCCTGAGGACCGCGACCCGCGCGTGCTCAACGGCGAGGCGATCCCGTTCCTGGGAACCACGTGGATCGAGCTCGTGGCGCTCGCCGCCGGCATCGTGGCCGTCATGGCTGGAGCGTGGCTTTGCATGCGCCACGCAGTCGAGACCGGCCTGCGCGACACCGCGCGCGCCATGGCGCCGCGCGCTTCGCGCGTTACGTAGCGCACGCAGGAGTGCCGTCGGCGAACTGGCGTCATGCGGGCACGGCTGGGCCTCCGCGAAGCAAAAAAGAAGCGAGCCCCACGCGTGCATAG
>JAQBWE010000341.1 GCA_027625315.1 Planctomycetota bacterium | reverse complement strand
CACGCGCGCGGAACGGCCCCCCACGCTCGCCAGCCGCCTTCGCACCGCGCGCCGCGAGGGCGAGGCCCAGCGCCGCCCAGCCGCGGAGGTATTCCGGCGCCTCCGCCAGTCGGTCCAGCAGCAGTCGGTCGGCGCCATCAAAGGAAAGCGTGCGCTCTGAGCCGGTGGCGAGGTCGGCTCCCACGAAGCTCCCGAGCGCCACGTGGGCCAGTCCAGACGCGAGCAGTTCCTGATCCGCGTCGAACGACTGGCGGATCACACGCAGCGCCGCGGTGCGCTCGACGCCCTCCAACAACGGCGCGCGGTCGGTCAGGGCGAGCATGGCCGCTAGGCGCAGGGGCAACAAGGCGCGCGCGTCGCCGACGAGCCGAAGCAGGGCGGCGTGACCGCTGGGGTCCGCCAGCCGCGCGAGTGCGGTCACCGCGTGGGCGCGCTCGAGATGGTCGAAAGAGTGCCCCAGCGTCTTGCGGCCGGCGATCACCTCGCGCAGCCCGTCGATGACCCCATCGGGTACCCCAGCGCGCGGCTGCCGGCCGAGTGCGGTCAGCAGGGCGATCGTGAGATCGCGCTCGCCGTACTCGACGCCCACGCGCTCCCAGATCAGCTTCACGATCAGGCGCCCGTCGCGGCTGAGCGGGTCAGCCAAGAACGGCTGATCCCCGAGCAAGCCGATCGCGTACATGGCGAAGCACCGCGTTCGCAACGGGACGTCCACGCGCTGCCCATCGACGTGCTTATCGAAGACCTGGAGGAGCCGCCCGCGCGTCGCTTCGATGCGAGCGGTCGGCAAGCGCAGCGCCTCGTCGTCGCGCCGCAGCAGACCCAGCGCGAGCGCGGCCGACTCGCGTACGAGGTCGGCGCGCGCGGGGTCGAGTACGAGCCGGAACAACGCGTCGATGACCGCCGCGTCCTCAGCGATCTTGCCGAGCGCTAGGCAGGCCGACGCCACAACGTCATCGGGCACACGCGCCCCCGGCTCCAGTAGCGCGAGGAGGAACGGCGTGGCCCGCGTGCGAGCCAACACCGCCCGCTCCGCTTGCCAGCCGTCGGCACCGCTCGCACCGGCGTGGGGCGTAATGGCGGCATGAGCAAAGCGCCGGGCCGGCAAGAACGCTTCTCGGTGCAGGTGCCACCACAACTCCCACGACGTCTCGGGGCTCGGCGTAATGGGCGTCTTGCGCTTGCTGGCACGGCCAGGCGCCTTCGGCGCGCCTGAACCCGGCGTCACGATGGGTCCGCCGAAGCCGGGATCAACATGAGTGGGAGGCCCGCCCCCGCCAGGACCGCGCGGTCCCTTGGCTTGCGGCGGTGGCGGCGGCGGTGCGAACGTGCCGCCGTGGGCGTGCGCAGCGCGCGGCGTCAGAGCGAGAAGAATGCAGGCTGCCAGCAAACCGCTCCAGCAGCGGCGCAGGCTCGAGCGGCAACCACGGGCACGCACGCGCAAACAGCCTCCGGCCTCATCTAACGAAGCGGGCGCCGGAATTGCACGCGCGACGCGGAGTTTGCGCCGGCGGATCTGAAGCGGAACTAACGCAGGGGCGCGGGCTCGCCGCTCGTGCCCCAGTCCAGGAGCTCGCGCACGACACTACCGCCGCGCTCATGGCGCACGAGGCCGTCGACCGGGATCTCGCTCGAGATCCAGCGCTTGTCGGTTCTCCCGCCGCGGAAGCTGCGCGTGATCGTGATGCAGTCGATGCGCTTGCCGTTGATCTCCAGGGTCTCGCGCCCGACCTCGGCCTCGCCGCGCCCGCCGCGACCGCCGAGGGACAGGCGTGCACGACGGGGCCGCGTGAGCTCGGCGCCCTGGATCTCCTTGTCGCCGTAGGCGATGCGGCTCTCGAGCCGCACGTTCTCGTCGCCGACCTCGACCACGCGCAGAACGGCCAAGGCCTCTTCGCCCTGGATCATCGTCCGCAACTTCACCCACTCCCCGACCTTCGCATCGGCCAAGGGGTTGGGCGGGCCGTCGCCCTCAGGGCCGTCGGTGTCGTCGCTCGGGCCGCTCGCCACCGGGGGCTCGACGGCTTCCGTCGGCTTGGGGGCTTCGGCCGGCTTGGCCTCGGGTGCGGGCGTAGGCGCCGCTTCGGGGGCCTCGACCTCGTCGATGCCCCACTCGGTGGCCTCGAGCACGGTCACCTTGCCGAGCTCGACGCGCAGCAGACCCAGGCCGTAGACGGCGTTGGAGAACGTCATCTTGAGACTGCCGCCGAAAGCTTCGAGCGTCACGATCGCGATTTCGACGCGCTGGCCCTTCAGATCCGCTGTGCGCGTCTCGTGGCCCTCCACGCGCCCCATGGCGGCGAGCGCCTCGAGCAGGGGTGCCATCGGCGCGGCCCCGGGCAGCGGCAGCGGAATCGCCGGCCCGCTCTCGAGTTCGCGATCGAAGCGGACCTCACCGTTGCCGACCTCGACGACGCGCACCTTCAGGGTCGTCTTCTCCTCGGAACCGGGCAGCTGCGCCTCGTAGCGCACCCACTCGCCCACCTTGGCATCGGCGAGCGGGTTCATGGCACCCGCGGCCTGGG
>JAQBWE010000056.1 GCA_027625315.1 Planctomycetota bacterium | reverse complement strand
CTCCCCCCTCGTCCTCGGCGAGCGTCCAGTCGCCGCGCCCGCCGATCGACGACCCGATCGCGCAGCGGTAGCGACCGCGCGGCCCCAGGGGCCACGGACGGCGTACACTGCCTCCCCGTTCGCGGAGGAGGCACCCCATGCGCACCCCTATTCACGCCCTGGTTCGGGGTGGGGCCCTGGCCTTGCTCGGCTCGCTGTTGCTCGTGGGCTCCGTCGCGGCGGAGGACTCCGGGGGTTCTGAGAAGCTGCGCGACGCCGTTTCGTATGCGAAGACCAAGGTCTACCCGTGCCTCGTGAACATCGGCGTCGTGGCGCGCCAGTTCCGCCAGGGTCGCGAGACGCGCGGCCTGGGCGCAGGCAGCGGCGTCATCGTCAGCCCCGCGGGCCACGTCGTCACGAACTTCCACGTGGCCGGTGATGCGAGCCGCATCACCTGCAAGTTGCCGACGGGCGAGGCCATCGACGCCGACATCGTCTGCCGCGACCCGCTGACGGATCTGTGCATTCTCAAGCTCCGCATGGAGCAGCGGATCGACCCCAACGAGCCCATCCCGTTCGCAACCGTCGGCGACTCCGAGGCGGTGCGCGTGGGCGAGCACGTGCTCGCCATGGGCAATCCCGGTGGGCTCAACAGCACGGTCACCCTGGGCATCGTGTCGAACACGGCGCGCGTGTTCACCAACTTCACCGGCAGCGCCATTCAGGAGTTTGACTTCGGCGATGGCCAGCTGACCGGCATCTTCAACCAGTGGATCCAGCACGACGCGCTGATCCTGCCGGGCAACAGCGGTGGCCCCCTCGTGAGCCTGCGCGGAGAGGTCGTTGGCATCAACACGCGCGGTGGTGGCGGAACCGGCTTCGCCGTCCCCGCGACGACCGTTAAGAAGGTCCTGGCCCAGGCCCTGACGTGGGGCGAGGTGCGGCGCGGGTGGCTCGGCCTGTCGATCGTGCCCGTGAGCCACCTCGATCGCTCCAAGGGTGCGCTGGTGTCCTCCGTGTTCCCCGGCGGACCGGCGGATAAGGCGGGGCTCAAGCCCGGCGACATCGTCACGCGCATCGGTGACCGCGACATCTCCGTCACCGGCTTCGAAGAAGTGCCCGTGTTCCTCGCGCGCGTGGCCGATCTGAAGCCCGGCTCCAAGGTGCCCGTGGAGTACGAGCGCAAGGGCGACCTGAACGGTACCGAGATCGAGGTCGCACCGATGGACAAGTACATCGGTGACGAGCGCGCGTTCCGCGTCTGGGGCGTGAGCGCGATGGAGATCACGGAGCCGATGGCTTTCAGCCGTCGCTACCCCGACACCCGCGGCGTCGTGCTCACGAGCATGCGTCCGGGCAGCGCGCCCGACAAGGCGAAGCCGGCGCTCCAAGCCGGTGACGTCATCCTCGAGATCGGCGGCAAGCCGGTCGAGGGCATGGAGGACTTCGAGCGCCTCATGCAGGAACACGCCAAGGACACCGAACTCGCCGTGCGCTTCCGCCGAGGCAAGGAAGACATGGTCACGGTGCTCGACCTGAGCGAGCCGCCGCCGCCGCCGCGCAACACAGAGCTGGCGAAGGCCTGGCTCGGCATCGAGACCCAGGTCTTGACCACCGAGGTGGCCAAGGCGCTCGGTCTTGAGGGCCGCAAGGGCTTCCGGATCACGCGCATCCTGCCGGGGACCGAAGCCGAGAAGTCCGCGCTGGCCGTGGGCGACATCCTCACGTCGCTGAACGGCGACGCACTCGATGCCTACCGCTTGCAGGACGCTGAGATCCTCGTGCGGAAGGTCGAGGATCTGGACATCGGTAGCAAGGCCACCCTCGCGGTCTTGCGCGACAAGGCTGAAGTCGAGGTCGCCGTGCAACTCGAGGAGAGCCCGAATACGGCCGCCGACGCTCGCACGGGTGAGGACGAAGTCCTCGAGTACAAGGTGCGCGAGCTTGCGTTCCTCGACCGCGTGAACCTGGACTTGCCCAAGGACTACCAAGGCCTGATCGTCTCGGCGGTCACCTCGGGTAGTTGGGCGCAGGTCGCCGACCTCCGGCCGGGCGACATCCTGCTCGAGATCAACGACCAGCCCGTGACCACGATCCGCGAGTTCAAGAAGGTGGTACGCGACCTTGCCAAGGCGCGTCCCAAGACCGTCAAGATCTTCGTGCGCCGCGATCGGGGCACGGCCTTCGCTTTCATGCGCCCCGAATGGCCCCGCGACTAAGCGCGAGGCAGGAGAACCCATGCGTACCCCCACCTTTGCCTTGCTCGTCTGCTGCGCACTTCTCGTCGTGATGGGAGCGCCGAGCGCCCACGCCAACGACGAGGCCGTCTACGCCAAGTTGGAGGCCGCGAAGGCGCCGACGGTGGTGTCCGTCAAGTTCGTCCTGACGGTCAAGATCATGCGCAATGGTGCCGCCGTCATGGCGCCCCAGGAGCAGTCGGGCTCTTCGACCGGCGTCATCGTTGATCCTTCGGGCCTCATCATGCTGCCGGGCAGCGCGTTCGGGGTGGGGCGACTGGGCATCCCGCGCCAGATGCGGCAGGGTCTGGAGATCCAGGCCACGCCGTCCAACATCCGCGTGGTGTTTCCCGGCGACACGAAGGAGTACGACGCGATTTTGGGCGCGAAGGACAGCAAGCTTGGTCTCGCATTCGTCCTCGTGCGCGAGCTCGGCGACAAGAAGCTGACCGCCATCGACACGGCGCAGCGGGCGACGCCGGCGATCGGCTCCGCGCTCTACGGCGTGACGCGCTTGGATCAGGGCTTCGACCACGCGGCCGTCATCAGCCGCGTCGATGTCGCTGGCAAGGTCTCTAAGCCGCGCGACATGTGGGTCGTGCGCGGGGCTGAGCAGAACGTGGGCGAGCCGCTCTACAACGCGGCCGGCGCCATGTGTGGCATTGTCGTGGTCCAAGAAGGCGTGGGCGAAGACAGCGAGCAACTGCCCTTCCTCCTGCCGCTGGACGTCGCTGAAGGCACGATGGCGAGCAGCCTCAAGCAGTCGAAGGAAGAACTCGACCGCGTCCTCGAGGAGGAGGAAGAGGCCGCCGCGCGCGCGGAGGACGAGAAGTCCGGCGAGAAGAAGGACGGCGATGGGGAGGACTCCGACGGCAAGGACTCCGAAGGCAAGGACGCCGAGGAGAAGGACGCCGACAAGAAGGATGGCGGTGACGGCAAGTAGTACGTCTCCGCTCTGCGACCTGATCTTGCGCGCTGCGAGGTTCGCCCTCGCTGCTGCCCTCGCCCTGCTGCCCATGTTGTTCTTCGGTCCGGCTTCGGCCCGAGCCGGAGATCCGGTCGAAGACGCCCGCGTGGCCGAAGCCGAGACGCTGCTCGAGCGCCTGGCCGCCTGGACCGAGGCGGAGGACAAACCGAGCCTTGAGACGGCGTTGCCGCGAGTCGTGAAGTCGCACAACGAGCTGCAGACGAAGGCCGTGCGGGCGAAGCTCCAAAAGGCTGTCGGAGAGTTGCTCGGGATCGAGGCACTCGGAGCGATCCGGCTTGCCGCGGCCGACACGCTCGGGCAGCTCAACGATCCAAAGGGCGCGTACGATGAGCTCCGCGGGCACCTGCCTTCGGTGAAGGAAGCCGCGGTCGGCCCTGTGCCCCTGCGCGTGATCCAGGCGGTCGGCGCGCTCGCGCCCGACGCGGCGATCGCGAGCCTCGTTTCGTTGATGGAGAAGGCGGAAGACGCCAACGTCTCGCGCTACGCCATCCAGGCGCTGGGACGTTACGGCTGGTCGCGTCAGCGGGCGAAGGTGCTGTCCTCGCTGGCTGAGTACCTGCGGCGGCTGCGGCCGGCCGGGGGCAACCGCACGAAGGGTCGCGGGGGCGGCGAGGAGGCGCGCCAGCGCTACGACTTCCTCCAGCAGACGCTCGTGGCGGCGCTGCGCGAGCTCACCGGTCAAGACACCCTCGACACCGGCGACAAGTGGCTGGAGGCGTGGGACGAGCACAAGCGCAACCCCGCCAAGTTGTTCACGTTCGAGCGCTAGCCGCACGTCGCGGGTTCCTCCCGCTTCAACTCCCCGAAGCGCGACTGCTGAGCGCGACTGCGGAGCGGGAGGCTGTTGCCGTACTTCTCGGGTGACCTGATCACGGGGACGATCGGGAGCCGACCCGGGTACGGACGAGGTGGCACCTCCTGGGAGGCCCGCCACGCACTCTGTCAAACCCAGGGTCGCCAGTCCGAACCCAGGGTGGGGAGCCAACCGCCCTTTGGGCGGTTGGCCCTGAGCGAGCGCAGCGAGTCGAAGGGCATCTCCGACCCGCCCCCGCAGAGGCCAGAACTTCGCGCCTGCGGGAGCGCGCCTGTCGAACGCCGCGCTCGACGCGATCCGTCGCTTAACAGCGCGACTCTCCGCCGTTCCTCCCGAACTCACTACCGCTCTCCGAGAGGCCGCGCCATTTAACAGGATCTGTTCAGGTCGGGGTCCATTGTGGGTGCGCAATAGAGGGCGCGTTCAACACAGAGCGGGGGGCTGTTAAACGGCGGGGAGGCTGTGCTATTCCAGGGGCGCGGGGATGAGCGATCCGCGCTCCGGAGGGCAGTCCATGTCGAGCAGTTCCAAGTGCCCCGGGTGCGGCGCAGCCTCGATCTTCCAGCATCGCTACGTGGACGCCGGTAGCGGGAGGGGGCCACAACTGCTCCCCGACCTCGGCGGGGTCGGATCCTATGGCACGTTCACGGTCTTCGTCTGCACGGACTGTGGGCTCACGCGCTTCTACGCGGAGCCGCTGACTCGTGCGCAGGTCCAACAGTCTCCGGATTGGACCCGCGTCTCGTAGCGCGAGCGGCTTCCGGAGTCTCCGTTGATGTGCGCCATGCGCTCCTGGCGCCTCCTCTCCCCATTGGCCGAGGAGTCGGATGCGTCAATCGCGCACGTCCGGATCTGTCGGGGGCCGGGAAGGGAAGGGCAACCTCCCCGGCCTACCCGACTCACGTCGCGCCCCGGCTCGGTCGGCCCGAGGCTTCCCCGGTGGCCCCCCGGTTGCGGCGAATCGGCCGCCTATTCACCGCACGCCCTGCGGTAAATTGGATTGCCCTTGCGGTGAAGGGGCGCTACAATCACCGCACCATATGCGGCGAACCGTCACCTACATCCACGAAAGGACCGGCTGGCCGGAGTTCACCTGGGCGGGCGAGTCGATCGCCGGTCCGTTGGCTGCGGCGCGGCACAAGCAGGGTCGACTGCTCGGAGAAATGGAGGCGCTGGGCTTCGACCTGCGGTCCGAAGCGAGCCTCGCCGTGCTGACCAGTGACGTGGTGAAGTCCTCGTCCATCGAGGGCGAAGAACTGAACCCGGACGAGGTCCGGTCCTCGATCGCGCGGAGACTCGGACTGGACGTGGCTGGGTTGCCGAAGGCGGGCCGGGATGTCGAGGGCATCGTGGAAATGATGCTCGACGGCACGCGGAACCTCGACAAGCCGCTCACGAAGAGGCGCCTCTTCGACTGGCACGCATCGCTCTTCCCGACCGGTCGCAGTGGGATAGATCGGATCACGGTCGGCGGATGGCGAAAGAAGGAAGCTGGAGCAATGCGGGTCGTCTCCGGGCCGATGGGGCGGGAGAAGGTGCACTTCGAGGCGCCGGAGGCGGATCGCATCGAGTCGGAAATGTCCGGCTTCATCAACTGGTTCAACACGCAGCCCGCGGTGGACCCGGTGCTCAAAGCGGGAATCGCGCACTTCTGGTTCGTGACAATCCACCCGTTCGAGGACGGCAACGGGCGCATCGCGCGTGCGATCACCGACATGGCGCTTGCGCGCGCCGACGGCACGAAGGATCGCTTCTACAGCATGTCGTCGCAGATTGAGGCAGAGCGGAAGAACTACTATCTGAAGCTGGAGTCGGCCCAGCGCGGAGACGTGGACCTCACGGGCTGGCTGGAATGGTTCCTCGGCTGTCTGGACCGGGCCATCGGCGGCGCCGATCAGACGCTCGCTGCCGTCCTGAACAAGGCCCGGCTGTGGCAGCGCATCAACCGTCGGCCGGTCAACGAGCGGCAGCGCCTCGTCATCAACCGGATGCTGAACGGATTCAGCGGGTTCCTCTCAACCTCGAAGTACGCGAAGCTGGCGAAGTGCTCGACGGATACTGCCCTGCGCGATATCCGCGACCTGCTGGAGCGCGGCATCCTGGTGCAGAACTCCGGGGGGGGGCGAAGCACGAGTTACCGGCTCGGCGAGCCCGAGCGTGTCTCCGGGTGAGTTGAGAAGGCCCCTGGGTCCGTGGCCTCTGAAACAGAGAGGCGCACCGACTAACTCCGTATCCCGCGGCCGCCGGGTGCTCCGCCTCAGGACATGCGGGCAATTCGCGGCGAGTACTCGTCACGCGCGGCGTTGCGGGAGCGAGGCGAACTCTTCCTGGGCAGCCGTGACGAACTGAGTCGCAGCGGAACCTCGCACCACCAAACTAGCGGCCGAGGGCGTGGCGCTGGTGCACTCGGATGGGTGCGGCTGGCAGACCGGCTTCGGTCTTCTGAAACTCGACCAACTCCAGTCGATCCAGTTGGCCCTCGATCGGTAGTTGGCTCTGACGCACCAGCGCGATTGCGCGCGCAAGGTCGGCATCGCTCAAGCCCATGGCGAGCGTGACGTGGGGCACCCATGTGCCGGGGAAGTAGTGCGCGCCCACGGGCTGATCCAGCGCGCTGAAGCGTTCGTGGAAGCCTGCGTGCAACTCAAGCAAGCCCCGCGTCGGTACGGGCGCGAGGTAGAGCACGCCCGCGTCGCCCGGGAAGGTGCCAATCGTGCTCAGGGCGACCGGCTCCGGCGTTTCCTCCGCGGCGAACGACGTGAACGCCGGGCGCGCCTCGCCGACCTCGATCGTGTCGTAGGACGCGAGCGTCAGGTGCGGAGGGAGCTCCAAGTCCAGCAGGGGCACGCTCAGGCGGGCGTCGGCGAGCTCGCGCCAAAGGCTCCGAATGGCCTCGGCGGCCGAGCCGTTCAACAGGAGTACTACGGCAAACGGCATGGGGCCGTGACGATAGCCGCAACCCGCCCCATGCGGGCCATTCGAGCCAGCGCACAACAAGCGAACAAGGGGCCGCTAGGGATGGCTTCGCAGGCACCCGCCCGGGGCTGGTGTAGGCTAGATGGGTCGTGCGCCCTGCCATCCGTCCCCTGCCGGTGTGTCTGTTGGTGATTCTGCTCACCACATGGGGGATCTGCCCTTGCGTGCTGGGCAAGGCCATGGGCTTAAGCCTCGTGGAAGCCGCAGGCAGGTCTTCCGCTGTGAGTTCGGCCGGCGTGAATTCGTCAGGGGCTATCCCCGCGCAGCCTTGCTGCTGCCGGACGACGCCGGACACCTCGACGCGTGTAGAGCTCGGCGCGGCCCCTGGTGCCCCGGGCGACAGGGATTGCCCCTGCTGCAAGCGCGGCGGCTGGATGCGTGACCTGCCGCCTCAGGTCCTGACGCCGGCCCTCGATCTGCCGGCTGTGGCTCCGCTTGAGTTGCCCGCCGTCGTCGTCGCGCTCGCGCCGACCGCGCCGGAGCGTTCGCCGATCGCCCTCGACACCGGGCCACCGCCCGACACACGGCTGCGCGCCGCGCCCGTGGGCATCGTCCGCATTCTGTCCTGAGCCTCGCCAAGCGACGCGCGCAGTCTCTGCGCGCCAACCCGTCCTTGGTTCGTTTCGCGAGGTTTCCGCGTGCACTCCCTACTCTTTCGCCTGGGCGCGATTTGCGCGTTCGCGGTGCTCGGCGCGTGCGTGAAGCATGTCCCCCGCATCGTCACGATTGACACGATGGCCGCGGCCTTTGAAGAGGCGCCGGTCGGCCCGCTCCCCTTCGATGAGGCCGTCGAGCGGCTCGTGACGAACAACCCCGAGCTGCGCGCGACGCGCGCGCGGATCCAAGCCGTCAATGTCGATCCGGGCCCCGGCGCGCTCTCGGCAAGCCAGGAGATCATGGACGGCCGCGCAACTGAGCTGATGGTGCGCACCGACCTGCTCGCGCTGCTCGGCCTCGGATCGCGCCCCGCGGAAGCGGCTTGGGCGCGCGCGGTTCGCAACGAGCGCGTGCGGGAGCACCACCAGCGCGCCCGCCGGCTCGTGGCCGATCTCGCCGCCGCGTACGCCGTGGATCAGGCGCTGCGTGATCTGCCCACGCCCGAGGTCGAGCTCAACCTGGCCGCGTTTGAGAGCGCGGGCCTCGCGTCGGGTGCCGTGCTGTCGGCCGGTCGCGCGCTCGCTGAGGAGGGGCGTGCCGAAGTGCGCGTGACAGCCGCGCAGCTGGCCGACGCGCGGCGCGCCATCGCCAAGCTCGTCGGTGTGTCGCCCGACGCCCGCTTCGACCCGAGTGGCTGGCCTGAGGCGCAGCCCGACATTACCGCTCCTAAGCAGCGCCAGTTGGTGCTGGCCCGTGGTGAGCTCCAGACCGCCATGGCGAGGTGGGACGCTGCGGATCGCAGGTTCCGCTTCGAGGTGGAGCGTCAGTACCCGACCCTCATGGTCGGACTCGGGCACAACTTCGGACCCGACCTCCCCATGCAGATGGTCGGGGTGCAACTGCCGCTGGATGCCCCTGCGCGCGCACGGGCGGCATCCCACGCGCGCGAGGTTGCGTTCCACGAACTTGAGGCCGCCGTATTGGCCGCGCTGCACGATGCGGAAGCCGCCGCGTTTGCGCTGGAGGCCGCCGAAGCGCGACTCGATGGCGCGCGCGCCCGCCGGACCGCGACGGACGCCTTGCTGGCCGCGCGCCGCGCCCAACTGGAGACGGACCCGACGGCGCTCGAAGCCCTCGTGTTTGTCGCGGGCCGGCGCGTAGATGCCGCGCGCCAAGTGCGCGAAGCGGCGCTGGCTGCGGCCAGGGCACGCGTCGAGGCGGCGTATGCGTCGGGCTGGCCGACGGCTGCGCGTGTCGAGGAGACCCGATGAGCGCCGAACGACACGATCCCCACTCGGAGCTCGAGGCGCTGCGTCGTACGGCTCCGCCCCCGCCCGCACGTCGGCCGTGGCTGGGCCGCGCGACCGGCATCCTCCTGGTGGTTGGACTCCTCGCTGCGGCCTACGCCGCCCTCAAGCCGGTGCTTTTCCCGCCTCGCATCGTGACCCTGGGTGTGGTGCGCCCGGTGCAGGGCGGCGCGGAGGGTGGCCGCCACGCCGCGACGGTTCAGGCCGCAGGTTGGGTCGAGGCCGATCCGTACCCCATCACCGTGCGTCCGCTCGTGCCCGGGGTCGTCCAGACCCTGCACGTGCTCGAAGGCAGCCCGGTGACGAAGGACGAGACGGTCATCGCGGTCCTGCGCAATGCCCAGATCGAGAACGCTCTGGTCACGGCGCAGGCCCAGCTCATACGCGAGCGTGCCGTCCGGGACCATCGTGCCGAGACCCTCGCCGTGGCGCGCAGCCTCCTCAAGCAGAATCTGATGGCGCGCGTGACACTGGCGGCGAGGCAGGGCGAGTTGGCGACGGCGCGGGCCGAAGTCGACCACGCGGCGGCCCGGCGCAAGACGGCGGAAGCCGCGCTCGAGCGCGCGCAAGTGGATCTGGATGCGCAACTGGCCCTGGAAGAGGCCGGCCACGCGACGCCCTCCGCGCTCGCGGCTGCGAAGGCGCGCGTGCGCGAGGCCGAGGAGCGCGTGAAAGAGGTGCGGTTCGACGAGGTCCGGGTCGTGGCCGAGCTCGCGAGGGTCAATGACCTGCTGGAGTTGGCGCGCGAGGCGGTGCGCGAGCCGCGCGACCTGGAAGGGGCCGTGACCGAAGCGCAAGCGGCACTGACCCATGCCGAGGCGGATGTCGTACGCGCCGACGCCGACTTGCGCGTGGCGCGCACTAACGCCGAACTGCTCACGCTCAAGGCGCCCATCACGGGCCTGGTCATGCGCCTGGGCGCGGCGCCGGGGTCGATGGTGGGGCCAGACGGCCAGTACAAGGGTGCGGGCGAGGGCGCCGGCTCAACGGGCCTGCTGGATCGGCATACGGGGGCGGTGTGTTGGCTCTACGACCCGGCGCATCTCCAGGTGCGCGTGGACGTTCCGTTCGCGGAGCTCCCCGGACTCGAGGCTGGCTGCGAGGTCGAACTCGAGGCCCGTGTGGTCCCGGGCCGCCGTTTCAAGGGCGTTGTCGACCGCCTCGTGCGCGAGGCCGACATCACCCAGGCGAAGTTGCAACTGAAGGTGCGAATCCTCGAGCCCGACGTGCGCTTGGCGCCCGAGATGTTGGTCACAGCCAAGATCGCCGTGCGGGGCGCCGACGCCGGAGGGCGCGAGAAAACGACGAAGGCGCGCGCACTCGTCCCCGAAGCTGCCCTGCGAGTCGACGCCGTGTTCGTGTTCGATCCGACCGGTGGGGGACGTGCCCGTCGGGTGCCTGTACGAGTCGTGCAGCACGCGGATGGTTGGGTGGAGGTTGAGGGCGCCATCGGGCCGTCCTCGAAGTTGATCCTCGACGACGTGGAGGACGGCGAGGCCGTCCGGGAGGCCCGCTGATGGTCAAGCAACCGTTCATTCGCGTGAAGTCCGTCACCAAGACGTTCTTCGGCAAGGGCGAAGACGTGACGCCTCTGTCGAATCTCGATCTGCAGGTCGAGCAGGGCGACTTCGTGGCCCTGATGGGCCCCAGCGGAAGTGGCAAGACGACGCTCCTGCACTTGATGGCCGGCATCGACACGCCGACATCTGGAACGGTCCATGTTGGCCCGACGGAGGTCTCCGCGCTCTCTTCTCGGCAGTTGGCGCGGTGGCGCAACGAGCACGTTGGTTTTGTGTTCCAGCAGTACCACCTCGTCCCTGTGCTCACGGCGCGCGAGAACGTCGAGCTGCCGCTCTGGCTGGGGCGACTCTCCGGCAAGGAGCGTCGCCGCAAGGTCGACGTCGCGCTGGAGGCCGTCGGACTTACGGATCGAGCCGAACACTTGCCGCGCGAGCTGTCGGGTGGTCAGCAGCAGCGTGTGGCGGTGGCGCGTGCGATCGTCGGCGGCCCCGAGCTCATCTTGGCGGACGAACCGACCGGCAATCTCGACGCGCGCGCTGCGGCAGCCGTGCTGGATCTGCTGAAGGAACTGCACGCGCGGTTCGGACAGACGCTTGTGATGGTTACGCACGATCCGCGCGCGGCAGCGGTCGCCGGGCGGGTCGTTCAGCTCGACAAGGGGCGGATCACCGCCGACGAGATCCAGGAGGCGACTCGATGACATCGTTCCTACGCCTGCTGAAGTATGTGCGCCGGACGGTCACGCGGGCCCGGGTGCGCAGCCTGCTGACGGTAGTTGGAGCTGCGCTGGCGATTGCCCTGTTCGCATTCGTGCGCATGCTCGAAGGCGGTGTGGATCGCATGGCGGAGCAGGCCGATCAGCCCGTCCTGGTGGTGTTCGAGACGAGCCGGTTCTGCCCGCTCACCTCGCTGCTGCCCGATCGCTACGCCGATGACATTGCGCGCATCGAGGGGGTGGACGCCGTACTTCCGACGCTGTTGTTCATCAACTCGTGCCGGGCCAATCTCGATCTCATTACCCTGCACGGCGTGCTGCCCGACCTGGTCGCCGAGATGCACGAGTATCGGATCGTCGCCGGGGACGACGAAACGTGGAAGCACAAGCCCGACGGCGCCCTCGTGGGGAAGCGCATCGCCGAGCGCCGCGGCCTCGCGATTGGCGATCGACTGCGTGTGGGCAACGTGGACCTGTCCGTGGACGGCATTCTGGAGTCAGCAGCCGCGGGTCTCGACAACGTGGTGTTCACCCACATGGATCAGCTCCAGCTTGCGCGCAAGCAGCAGGGGATCGCGACGGAGTTTCTCGTGCGCGTGCGTGACGGTGTCGACCCGGAGACGGTCGCGCAGCGCATCGACGAGCACTTCGCCGGCGATGAGCGCCAGACGGACACGAAGACCATGCAGGCCTTCGTCCAGGGCGCTGTGGGGGAGGTGGCCGAAGTCATCGACTTCGCGCGTGCGATCGGCTATCTCGCCGTTCTCATCGTGGTGCTCATCCTCGGCAACACGGTCTACATCAGCACCCAGGCCCGCCGTGCAGAGCTCGGGGTGATGGAGACGATGGGCGCCACGCGCCCCGTACTCGTCGGCCTCATCGCTGCGGAGAGCGTGCTGCTCTCCGTCGCTGGAGGCGTGCTGGGCGTGGGCGCCGTCATGATCTGGTTGGCGTCGTTCCCCCTGACGCTGGGCGTAGAGGGCTGGGGCATCGACGTGCTTCCAGATCCGGTTCTGGCGATCGTCTCCCTCGGCGTTGCGGCGCTCGTCGGTGTCGTGGCGGCCGTGGGCCCGGCGGTGGACACGCTGACGCGGCCCCTGTCGCTGGCCATGAAGGAAGACTGATGCTGCCGTTCTCCTACGCACTCCGCAACCTGTGGCGACTACGTTCGCGCGCCGCCATCACCCTGGGTGGCGTGACGGTCATCACGACGCTCGTTGTGCTGATGGGTGGCTTCGCGAGCGGCCTCTCGGCCACGGCGCGCGATAGCGCGGCGCGCGACGTGATGGTGCTGACCGGCAATGCCAGCGAGCACGACATGGTTCGCTCAGTCATTACGCGCGGCAACGCCGAGGCGGCAGCCGCGGGCCTGCCGCACGTCGCTGAGATCGCGGGCCAGCGGGCCGTTTCGGTGGAACTGCACATTGCTACACGGCGCGACGACCGCGTGGGGCTCATGCGCGGCGTCACGGACGGCGCGTGGCTTGTGCATCGTCGCGTGACGGTCGTGGAGGGGCGCGAGCCCCGTGAGCCGTTCGAGCTCGTCGCCGGGCGCCTCGCTGCCGCTCGCATGGGTTTGCCCCAGAGCGACTTCGCCGTGGGGCGGGTCGTGGAACTCGAGGGCATTCCTTGGACTGTCGTCGGCCGCTTCGCGGCGCCCGGCACCGTGCTGGAAGCCGAACTGTGGGGGCGACTGGACGATGTCTCCCTTGCCACGAAGCGCATGGATGTTTCCTGCGTGGCTGCACGTCTGGCCGATCCCGCGGACATGGGCAAGGTGGGCCTGTGGGTCAATCGCAACGGTGTGCAGTACGAGATTGCGGGCGTCCCTGAGACCACCATGTTCGAAACGCTGCAGCGGGCGCTTGACCCGATCGCCGGACTGGCCTGGGTCATGGCCCTCCTTGTGCTCGTGGGCGGCATCTTCGCGTGCGCGAACACCATGTTCGCGGCCGTATTGGCGCGCACCCGCGAGATGGGGGCCTTGCGAGCGATCGGCTATGGGCCGCTCGCGGTCGGCGTGTCGCTCATGACGGAGGCGCTCTTGTTGGGCGCGATTGGGGGTCTCTTGGGCTTCTGGATCGCCGGGCTGTTCGGCGAGATCCCGCTCAAGTTCCCGATGGGTGCCTTCTATCTCGATCTCTCGCCTACCATCCGTCTCGCAGGGCTCGGCAGCGCAGTGCTCGCCGGCCTGTTGGGCGGCCTGATCCCCGCGTGGCGTGCCGTACGCATGCCACTTCCCGATGCCCTCGGAGGCAAATCATGATGCGCTTCTTCTCACTCGTTCTTGCTGCGTTCGCGCTCCCTGTGGTTGTGGGTTGCGGCGATGCCGTACCGCCCGCGCCGAGTGCGCCGCCGTCCCTACTCTTGGCCGCGGAGCCTACCGGCTCCGTTAGCGTGCTCGATGCCAAAGGCAAAGCCGCCGGCGATGAGGTGGTCGTCATCGGACGTGTGTCCGATATCGCCAAGGGCTTTGCTGCGTTCACGCTGACCGACACGAGCGTGGAGTATTGCGGCGAGGGGGCCGAGAGCTGCGGCTGCCCGACGCCGTGGGACTACTGCTGTGAGGAAGAGCGGGCCAAGGCCAGTCGGATGCCGGTCGAGCTGCGGGACAAGAAGGGCGAGCCAGTTCAGGCGGCCGACATCGGGCTCCGTCTGCTCGATCTCGTCGTCGTGCGCGGCACCTTGGCTGGCACCGAGAGTGGCGGGCTGATGATCCTCGCCAAGGACGGCTGGTATCGCAGTGATCGGCCGAAGTTGCCGGAGGGGTTGGACTGGCCCTAGGCCCATGCGCCGCGAGGCGGCGCATGGGTCCCGACCGCCGTGCGCTCGGTCCAGGCGCGCTGCGCCAGCGCGTGCGCGTAGTTCGTCCTTCGCCGCGCATCAAATTTCTCGACGACTTACGCGCTTGTTTCCGACTCAGGTTCCAAGGGCAGGCCGTACTTCTGCAGTTTGCGATAGAGCGTCTTGCGGTCAATCCCTAGGATGTCGGCTGCGCGCCGCCTGCCGCCGTCGACGCTCTTAAGAACTGAGAGGATGTGGGCTTTCTCTACGTCATCCAGCGTACGGAGCGCAGTCTCGGGCGAGTCCCGGCGACCGCCGCCGTGGCGAACGACGCTGGGCAGGTCCTCGAGGTCGATCGAGGGTCCGCGCGCCATCGCGACCGCCCGCTCAATCACGTGGGCGAGTTCGCGCACGTTGCCGGGCCAGGAGTAGGCCGTCAGCGCCTGGATCACCGAGCTGGGCAGGTGCGGCGCAGGCTTGCCTGCCTCCTGCGCGAACACGTCAAGAAAGTGGTCGATGAGGAGCGGGATGTCCTCACGACGTTCGCGCAGCGGCGGCACCTCGATGGTCACTGCGTTCAGTCGATACAGCAGGTCCTCGCGAAACGCGCCGTCCCGCACCGCGCGGTCGAGGTCAAAGTGGGTCGCTGCGAGCACGCGCGCGTCCACGCGTCTTGAGGACGAAGAACCCACCCGGCGGACTTCACTGGTCTCGAGCACGCGCAGCAACTTGGCCTGCAGCGGGGGCGGCATGTCGCCGATCTCGTCGAGCAGGATCGTGCCGCCCTCCGCTGCCTCGAAGAGGCCCGCGCGATCATGCGTCGCGCCTGTAAACGACCCGCGGACGTGGCCAAACAACTCTGACTCCAGCAGGCCTTCGGGGAGCGAAGGGCAGTTGATGGCGACGTACGGCCCGCCAGCACGGGGCCCCGCGTCGTGGATGGCGCGGGCGACCAACTCCTTGCCCGCGCCCGTTTCCCCGCGAATGAGGACCGCGACGTTGAGCGGCGCCACGCGGGCGACGGCCTTGTAGACCTCCGTGATGCTGGCCGAGCGACCGACCATGCGGCGCGCGCCCGCACCTCGTTCGATGGACGCACCGCCCGTCGTACGCCGAGACTCAAGGGCCCGGCGCACCATACGGCTCACTTCCTCCATGGCGAACGGCTTGCTGAGGTAATCGAACGCGCCCGATTGGATGGCCTCGACGGCCGTCTCCAGCGACCCAAAGGCGGTGACGACGATGGTCTGGAGCGCGGGGTCCTTGCCCTTCAAGCGGCGCATCAGTTCGATCCCATCGATGCCGTCCATGCGCACGTCGGTCACGAGCACATGCGGCGCGCTTCGCGCAGCCGCTGCCAGCGCGGCCTCGGCGCTCTCCACGCCGACGACGACGTGGCCCTCGGCTTCCAGCACCTCGACCAGCAGGCTGCGGGCGACGGTGTCGTCTTCCACGACAAGGACGTGCGCGCTCATGACTGCGAATCCACGGGGTCGCGGGGCTGAATGATCAGCGTCACGACGGTTCCCATGCCGGCCTTCGAGTCAAGCAGCACGTCGCCGCCGTGGGCGCGCGCGATCTCGCGACAGATCGCCAAGCCCAAACCCGAGCCGCGGCCGCCCTCCTTGGTCGAGAAGAACGGCTCAAAGACATGCTCGCGGATGTCCGGGGCAATGCCGTGTCCTGAGTCGCAGACTGAGATCACGAGCCCTCGTCCCGCCACGCCAACGCGCACCGCCAGGTCGCCGCCTTCCGGCATGGCATCGATCGCGTTCTGTACAAGATTCACGACCACCTGCTCGACCTGCTCTCGATCGCAGGGGATCGGCCGCTCGCTGCCAGCCTCGAAGTCGAGGGTGAGGTCTACGCCACGACCCGCGATGACGGGCTCGAGCAGTCCGACGACCTCGCGGACCAGGCCCGGAACGTCGGTCGGCGCCGGTGCGGGCGCCGGCGTGCGGAGCTTCTCGAGGTAGCGCCGGATCAGGCGCGAGAGGCGGCGCACTTCGCCGCCGATGATGTCGATCCGTCGGCGGGCGTCCTCTGGCAGTCGCTCGTCTTCCAAGACGAGATCAACGTGACCCGCAATGGAGTGCAGCGGCGTGCCGAGCTCGTGCGCGAGGCGGGCGACGAGGGCCCCAAGGGCGGCCAAGCGCTGCGACTGGGCCAGCCGGCGCTGGAGGTCGATGAGCGTGGGCGGCGTCGGCCGCAGGGCGACCGACGCCGCATCGCGTGTCGTACGGCCCTCGTCGCGTTCATCCATCGGCGGCACCCCGAGCCCGCGGGTGAATTCCCGCTGGCCCGTCATGCTACGTCGACGGAATCTGCTCGAGGCGAGGTCCGGTAGTGAGGGCGACTAGCGCTTCTTGGGCGCGGCCTTGGCGGGCG
>JAQBWE010000340.1 GCA_027625315.1 Planctomycetota bacterium | reverse complement strand
GGCCGGGCGCGTCGCAGGCGGCGCGGGGCGTCGGCGTGGGGGGGGTGCAGGTTCACAGCCGGCGCCTGCCCGGCATCCAGGCGCATCAGCAGGTACTGCTCGCGGGCGCCGCGGAGACCCTCGCGTTGGAACATCACGCCCTCTCGCGCGACTGCTATCTTGCTGGCGTCATCGCGGGTATCCGGGCGATCCCTGGTCGCGTCGGGCTGCTGCGGGGACTCGAAGCGGTTCTCTTCGAGGAGGCGTGAGCGCAGGCATGGCTGAGGACAGCACCAGCGAGGCGAGTACCGCCCGCCAGCCCGGGCCGCGCACCCTGCCCGACGCGCTCCGCGTGATCTACATCGTGGATCGCGAGGCGGCGCGCGACTGGCAGCGGCTCGACACGGTCTTGGCGACGGGCGCGACGTGCCTTTGGCTGCGCGCGCCCGGCGCCACGGGTGCCGAGCTCTACCGCAGTGCGCGCGACCTCGTGTGGCGCGCGCACGAGCGGGGCGCCGCGGTGCTCATTGGCGATCGGGCCGACGTTGCCCTCGCCTCGGGTGCGGATGGCGTGCAGCTGGGGTTCCGCTCCCCTCCGGCGCGCAAGGTGCGCAGTTGGTTCCCGGGCTGGATCGGCGTGAGCTGTCACTCCGAAGCCGAGCTCTCCAGCGCGGCTCGGGCGGGCGCCGACTTTGCCGTGCTCTCGCCTTTGTTTGGTGTGCCCAGCAAGGGAGGCCCGCTCGGCACGGCCCTGTTCGAGCGCCTCGCGGCTGGCGTCGAGATACCGGTCGTGGCCCTGGGCGGGATCGACGAGACCAACGCGGTCCGCGCTCGTGAGGCGGGCGCCGCTGGGGTGGCGGTCATCCGCGCGCTGCGCGATGCCGACGATCCGGGCCAGGCGGGTCGCGGCCTGGGGCAGGCGCTTTCGAGCTGATCGAGCCGGCGCGCTCCAGCTAATCCAGAACGCTAATCCAGAACGCTGATCCAGAACGCGCGCTCAGGCTGAGCCCCATGACGGCCCGGTGAACGCCTGCACGCACACTAGGGGCGTGTTTCAAGGTCGTACGAGCCGTCTGCTGCTCCTTGCCGCCGCGTGCGTTGGCGCGGCCGGTTGCCAAGTGCAGGTACCGTTGCCCGCGGGTCTCGCCGCGCCCCACGCGCAGCCTGTGCCGAGCACGACGGTATCCACCGAGCCCATACCCGCCGAGCCCATACCCACCGAGCCCATGCCCAGCGAGCCCATGCCGAGCGACACGCTGCCCGGCGAGGTCGGCGCGCCCGGCCTTGGGCTCGCGCACGATCCTTGGATTGCCGGCGCGGGCGACTCGGCGAAGGGTGACAGGGGCGTAGGCCCGGGTGCGGTCCCCTCGCCGGTGGCGACATCACCGGCAGACATGCTGTGGGGCGACGGCCTGGGGGACGTGCCGGTCTTGCCGGATGTGGAGGCGGGCGCGTACGCGCAGGATCCGCGTTGGCCCGCCTTCGTGCGCGCGTGGAACGAGCGAGTGACGGCCGCGTTTGAGCGCCTCGGAGTCGTCACCGGGCTGACGTTCGCGAAGACAGGCCGACCGCGGGTCGTGCTGCGGCCCTTCCTCGACGAGACGCGTACCCACGAGCTGCGCGCGGAGATCCGCGCGGGCTTGCGGCGCGCCGTCGTGCATGTCAATGCGGAGCCGCTGATGGCCGGCACGCACGACGCGGACCGCGTCTTGCTGCGCGCCTTGGCGGAAGCCGCCTTCGACGATGCATCGCGGCGCCAGGGAGCCGTGCCGCGCTGGTTCGTGCGCATGGCGGCGAGCGCCGCGTCGGGCGATGTCGCGGAGCGGCTCCTTGCGCTGCGCCGCCAAGCGGAGACCGAGGAGGGCTCGGTGCTGCACGTCGATCCTGCCGACGTGCACGCTGCCGAGGCGACGGGCTTGGCTGCCCTGTTGCTGCTTGCCTCTCGCGGTCAGCCTCAGGACGTGCGCCGCGCCGTGCTGTTCGTTGCCGATGGCGACGATGCCGATCGCGTGGTCGCGCGGCTCACGCGTGCCGTGAACGGAGGCTGGGCTTCGTCCGCGCGGCTCGCGCTGGGTGCCGGCCTTGCGGACATTGATCCGGCGCCGTGGCGTCTGCTGGCCACGGCGCAGCTCACGGCGACGGAGACGGGCCGTGCAGGACTGGAGGCCCTCCTTAGCGACGGCGCTCCGGCGGAGGTGGCCGACGAGATCGCAGTCCTCCGAGCACGCACGGCCCTGGCCGAAGGAGATGCGGAGGGCGCCCGGCAAGCGCTCGCCGCAGTCGCGCCAGACGCCGCGCGCCGACTGGCAGAGCCTGCGGCCGCCGTCGTGTTGCGGATCGAGCTTGAGTCGCGTGCAGGCGGCGACGCGCGCGTCGCGCGCCGACTCGCGGCGCAGCTGGACTTGGATTATCCGCGCAGCGAAGCGCGGCGCAACGTGCGCTCCCAGCATCCCATGCTCGGCATGGAGGAGGATCCCCAGCGCTGGCTCGGGACGATGCACGACCGCGTTGCAGCCGAGGGCGTGGCCGAGCTGGGTCTGCGCACGATCGAGCAGTAC
>JAQBWE010000339.1 GCA_027625315.1 Planctomycetota bacterium | reverse complement strand
GCGCGCTCGTCGTCCAGCCCCGGCGACGCGCCGATCACGACCGCCCGGCGGATGCGCTCGGGTGCCGCACAGAGCATCGCCAAGGCCAAGCGCCCACCCATGGAGTAGCCGAGCACGTCGAACGGCTCGCTTGGCGCCGCCGCCAGCAGCGCTGACACCAGCGCATCAAAGGCGGGCGCCGCCGGCACGGGCGTGGGCGCGGGCCCATGCCCAGGCAGAGTCGGTGTGCGGAACTCGCGCCGAGGACCGAGCGCCGCACGCGTTGCGTCCCAGTCTGCGCCGGTTCCGAGGAACCCGTGCAGCAGCAGGAGCGGCGGGCCGGTCATACGCTGCGCAGCGCCTGCTCGATGGCCGTGTCGATCCGGGCGTGGTGCGCGCGGTTCGCTTCGATTCCGGATGTGACCTCGATGAGCGCTGGCCCGCCTGTACGTCTCCGCGAACGCCGTGCGGCTACCCACGCGCGCGTAGGGAATGCCGAACGTCGAGCAGATGCCCTCGAAGCGGATGTCGTGCGGCGTCTCAACCCACGGCCGCAGGATGTCTTCGTGCTCCGCGATGGGGAGGAACGAGAAGATGCCGCCGCCGCCGTTGTTGAGTACGACGACCGTGAGCGGCAGGTCCATCGCCGCGATGTGCATGAGGGCGTTCAGATCGTGCAGTAGCGCCAGATCACCGATGAGGAGCGTGCACGGGTCCATCCACGCGTGGGAGAACCCCGCGGCAGTTGACAGGACGCCGTCGATGCCGCTCGCACCGCGGTTGGCGTCGACCATCAGCGGCGGCCCGTCGAGCACGCTGAACCGCTGCACGTCGCGGATCGGCATGCTGTTCGACACGAACAGGCCGTGCTCAGGCTCCATGTGGCGGCTCAGCCAACGAGCCACCCAGGGCTCGCTGGGCTCATCGCCCTGCTCCGTGGCCCGCTCGATCGCGGCCTCGATGGCGTCGTCCGCAGCGCGCAGATTCCAAGCCGCGGGCTGAGCCTCCGTCTCCTGCAAGTGATCGACGAGTTCCGCGCAGAAGTAGCCGACATCGCTTACGAAGCGGTGCGTCACCTGGTGGCCCGGATCCAGCCGCGACGGCTCAGGGTCGATGAGGGCGTAGATGCCCGCCACGCCGCTGGCCAGCCACGCCTGCATGCGCTTGGAGGTCAGGCGTGCCCCGAACTGCAGCACGACATCCGGGGCCGCCATGCCGGTGCGACCAAGCAGCAGGTCCAGATGCGCGTGGCGCTCGTCGCAGCCCTCGCCGAGTCGCAAGCCTGAGCGGATGTCGGCGTACAGCGGCCAGCCGAGGCGTGCCGCCAGCGCCAGGGCGTCGTCGCGGTCGGCATCGCGCGTCGCGGTGCCGCACACGACGATGCCGTGCTTGGCTTCGAGGATCATCTCCGCGAGCGGCTCGATGGAATGGAGATCGATCGTCTCGCCAGCCAGGATGGTCGTGAGGGTCGCCTCACCCCCGAGCCAATCGGCGACGGGGGCGAGCCACGCGCGGTCAAACGGGGCGCGCGAGGGCGCGAGCGGTTCACGAAACGGGCAATTGATCTGCACGGGACCCGGGTGGGCCTCGAGCGCGTGGAACACGGCCTCGTCCACGATGGTGAGCAGCGCGCGGGCCGGCAGGTCCACACTGGGCGCCGGCAGGTCAAACGCCCAGCGCACGTGATCGGCGAAGATGCCCATCTGGCGGATGCTCTGGTTCGCGCCGACCTCACGCAGCTCAGGCGGGCGATCAGCGGTCAGAAGGATGAGTCCCACGCCGTCCAGGGACGCCTCCACGACGGCCGGGAGCAGATTGGCCACGGCGGTGCCCGAGGTGGTTACGACGGCGCAGCTGCCCGTGACCCGGGCTGTGCCCAGCGCGTGAAAGGCGGCGCCGCGCTCGTCGTTCCAGAGCGTGGCTTGCGTTGCGCCGTGGCGGACGACGGCTTGGACGAGCGGCGTCGAGCGGGAGCCGGGGCAGATCACGAAACGGTCGACGCCGTTGCGAACGAGTTCCTCGACGATCAGATCGGCCCAGAGGGCCTGGAGGTTGGGCGCATCAGCGCGCATGCAGGACCTCAAGCGCTGCTTCGATGACTCTCATCTTCTCTGCCGTCTCCTCCCACTCCGCGTGGGCCTCGCTTCCGGCGACGATGCCGGCGCCCGCGTAAACTTGTACCGCGGTCGGCTGCACGAGGGCGCACCGGAGCGCCACCGCCACTTCGCTCGTCTCGACTCCGAAGCACCCGATCGGGCCCGCGTAGAGCCCGCGGTCGAACGGTTCTGTCGCGCGCAGGAACGAGCGCGCCTCAGCGGTCGGCGTGCCACACACCGCGGGCGTGGGGTGCAGCGCAGCCAGCAGGTCGGCGTCATCGACGCCGGCGCGCAAGGAAGCCTCCACCGACGTGTGGAGATGGTGCAGGCTGGCGAGGCTGCGCACGCTCGGCTGGTCGGGCGCCTGGATGTCCTCGGCCAGGGGCCCAAGCGCGGCCAGGACGTGGTCGCGGACCAGGCTGTGCTCGGCGAGATCCTTGGGCGCCGCCGCGAGCGCGCGGACGCGGGCGGCGTC
>JAQBWE010000055.1 GCA_027625315.1 Planctomycetota bacterium | reverse complement strand
GTCGAGGATCTCAGGGTTGCCGACCTGAAGCCTGAGATCCTGACGAATCAGAACAACCGCAACGAGAAGGCGATCGTGTTCGACAAGAACACCTACCGCTACTTCCAGGGGCGTAACGCCAAAGCGATCGCCGAGACCATCAAGACGCAGGAGGCTGTGGATCAGGCCTCAGGCAAGGTCATCGGGCTGCGCATCGTGGGCTTTGACGACGAGGCGCCCGCCAGCGCGTTCGATGTGCGCAAGGGCGACATCCTTGTCTCGATCAACGGCCAGCGCGTCACGTCGCGCGCCGACGCGGTGCGGCTGGCCGAGAGCTTGAAAGAGGCCACGCTGGTCACGGTCGTCATCGACCGCCGCGGGCAGCTCGTGACGTACCGCGTCGATCCTCAGGATCCGCTCAACCGCCGCAAGGTGCGCTACTTCGAGGGCTTCGGTCAGTAGCCTTCAGGTCAGAGCACCCGGTCTGGCCTTGGGGTCAGAGCACCCGGTGGCCTTGGGGTCAGAGCACCCGGTGGCCTTGGGGTCCAGAGCGCCGGGGCGGTCTCCCGGGCCTGTGCGGGTAGATTGGCGCGCATGCCCGCGCCTACCCAAGCCCTCGACCTCATTCTCGTCATCGACGTCGGCAACTCCGGCGCCAAGTTGGGCGCCGTCCGCGGCGACGACGTCGCCGGACCGGTGCGTCTGCCGCGCGTGGATGGCCGCGCCGTGCGGGAAATCGCCGCCCCGATGCTCAAGGGCAAGCAGGCGATCATCGCGATCGCCGGCAGTGACCCCGCGCGCATCGAGGGCCTCGTATGGGAGCTCAGCAAGCTGCGCCTGGGCACCGTCACGAGCGTCGGCCCCGACCACAAGGGGATCCCCGCCGCCGCGGTCGCATCGCCCGCGCGCGTAGGTGTCGATCGCCGGGTCCAGGTGCTCGCCGCCTGCCATTTAGCGGGCGAGGCTGCCGTGGTCATCTCGTGCGGCAGCGCACTGACCGTCGACTTGGGCCGAGCCGACGGCGCGCTGACGGGCGGGGCCATCGCCCCCGGCCTCGGAATGGGTGCCCGCGCGCTGGCGGACGGGACAGCGCGTCTGCCACTCGTCGACCTGGCGGGTGAGGCCGTCATGCCCGCTGGCGACACGGAGCCGGCCATCCGCGCGGGGCTCCTCATCGGCGGCGCCGGAGCCGTGGAGCGCTTGCTCGCGGTCGCGGGCGTGGGCCCCGAGCGGCCCGTCTACCTGACGGGAGCAGATGCCCCGCACCTGAAGCCGCACCTGCAGCGCTCCGTGCGCTCGCATCCAGGGCTCAGCATCTTGGGCGTCGCCCTCGCCGTCCGCGCGAGTCCGCCGCGATGAGCAGTTACGTCCGGATCATTGGAGCGGCTAGCTTGCTCGATCCGGCCTCAGGCGTCGATGGGCCCGGGGAGATTTGGATCCGCGACGATGTCATCGTCGCGCTCGGGGCTGGGCGTCCAGCGCTCGGACCCGATGACGAGGTCCGCGTCCTCGATGCGGCGGGTACGACGATCACCCCGATGTTCGTCGATATCCATGTGCACCTGCGCGAGCCCGGTGGCGAAGAGAGCGAGACGATTCGCACGGGTACTGCGGCAGCGTTGCGGGGTGGGTATTGCACGCTCTACGCGATGGCGAATACAGCGCCTACGTGCGATCGTCCCGAAGTGCTACGCACGGTGATCGAGCGCGCGCGCGAGGCCGGACCCGTGGAGGTCGTGCCCGTGTCGTCCCTCAGTGTTGGGTTGCGTGGGCGCGAACTCGTCGACTTGGAGGCCAACGCGGCGGCCGGCGCTGGGGCGTTCAGCGACGATGGAGCATGGCTTGCGGATGAGCGCCTCGCGCTTGAGGCACTGCGCTGGGCTGGGCGCAATGGCGCCGTGGTGATGCAGCATTGCGAGGACTTCGAGCTAACGGGCTCCGGCGTTCTGCACGCGTGCTCCTGTGTGCAGCGGGCCGGCCTGCCTGGGATTGCGCGCGACGCTGAGGATCGCGCCGTCGCGCGCGACATCCGCCTAGCCGCGGAGGCGCAGTCGGCCTTGCATGTCTGCCACGTCTCCACCGCCGGCGCGGTGGCCGCCATCCGCGGCGCCCGGGCCGAGGGGTTGCCGGTCAGCGGTGAAGTGACGCCGCATCACCTCGTACTGACTGCCGCCGACGCGGTGGCGGGGGGACCCGACTTCAAGATGAAGCCGCCCCTGCGGGAGCAGCACGACGTCGACGCGCTGATCGAGGCGCTGGCGGATGGGACCCTCGACGCGGTCGCCACCGATCACGCACCCCATAGCGAGGCCCGCAAGGCGGGTGGGTTTCTAACGGCTCCCTTCGGCGCCATCGGCGTGGAGACGGCCTTTCCAGTCTTGTTCACCCAGCTCGTGCAGTCGGGCCGCCTTCCCCTGCGGCGATTGGTCCACGCCCTCACCGCGGGCCCCTGCCGGGTTGTTCGGCGTGTGGCGCCCCGCTTGGTCGTCGGGGCCGTGGCGCAGCTCAACTTCTTGGACCTAGTCACGACGCGCCCGGTCGATCGGGCCGCCCTGGCAAGCCGGAGTCAGAACTGTCCGTTCCACGGCCAGCTCCTCGCCGGCTGGCCCGCCGCCTCCTGGCTGGGCGGGGTCCTGCACCTCCACGGGGAGCCGGGTTGCGTGCGATATCGCACCCTGCCCGGGGGGGCGGGCGGCCGCAAGCCGCCCTCCGGGCCGCTTCGCGATACTTAACGCGTTCATTTGCAAGCACTTGTGTCGATATTGCCGCGCTCGGGCCTCTGGAATGGGGTTTGCCTTCTCTCGAACGTGGCCCGGGTTCGGCCGGGGCGACCGCAGAGGTCCAAATCTCTTTACCGGGATGATCGACCTCCGTAGAGTACCGGCCGGGAGTCGGACGCGTGGTGGCCCGGCGGGCGGTTCGTTCAGGCAGTTCACTTAGGGCAATAGGCAGTTCGTTCAGGTCAGGTAGTTACTTACTCCATCACAGCAGGTCGGCTCGGCGGGAGCAGGTCCAGGGTAGTGCGCGTCACGCGTGCACCTGGGGCGTGCCCGGCGGCCGCTCGGCTGAGCCCACTGCGGTGGGCGACTAGAAGACGAGGAGCGCACAAACATGCGTGCTAGCAGCAACACTCGCGAGAACACGGCCAGTGGGTTCGCCCCCCAAGCGGGCAGCGCGCCCTCAAGCCGCAGCCGCTGGCTGGGTCGGCGCATGGGCGCGCTCGCGGCGCTCGTCGCGGCGCTCACGTTCTCGTGCTTCGCGACTTCGTGTGGCGGGGGCGGCTACGCAGCGAAGGACATGATCCTCGTTGAGTTGCAGTTCCTCGATCGCGGTCTCAAGCCGGTGGCGCCGACCGGCACCAAGAGCCTGCCGCGCAACGCCATCGTCGGCCTCGTGTTCTCTGAGCTGGTGAATCCCGGCTCAGTTAACAACCAGACCATTCAGGTGCGCTTTGGCCCGGCCTTCCAGAGCGTGCCGAGCGGCTCGTTCCAGATCAGCGGCAACCGCGTGCTGTTCGATCCGACGACGACGGCCCTAGGCCAGCCGAACCCCCCGGGGTTCCTGCCCGTGACGCAGTACGTCATCGACATCCCCGGCGTGGGCGAGCAGTCCAGCGTCGTGGAGAACCTCGACGCCGACCCCAACCTCAACACCTTCTTCACGCAGTTCACGACGTCCGACGGCTGGCTGCGCGAGCTCGTTCCGCCTCAGATCGTCGAGATCATCTTTGCGCCTGAGCAGGACCCCCTCACCAAGAACGTTCCGGGCAACGGCCTGATGGGCGTGGTGTTCGATGAGGCGATGGCGCCCGGCACCTTCGTCCAGGGTGCGCAGATCGACGGCGGCAACATTGACATCCGCCACGTTGACGACTCCGCGTCGAACGGCGTCAACGATCAGAACGGCGTGGCTGGTGCCAGCATGGACGGGTCGTTCACCCCCAGCCCGAACTGGAAGACCTGGTGGTTCAAGCCCCTGTTCTCGTGGGGTGCGGCCAAGTTGGTCTGGACGGTGCAGGTGTTCCAGGGCTTGACCGATCTCTCGGGCAACCTGCTCGTGAACCCGCGCAGCTTCGGTCCCTACACCGGCGACGGCACGGGCATCCAGACGGGCAAGTCGCTCCGTGAGGAGTTCACGGACCAGGCGATGATGGACCCCTTCGATTCGGATGCCGACTGGGGCAGCACGGCCGAGGGTTGGGCCTTGGGTCAGCCGGTATCGAGCCGTCAGGCGTACATCTACAGCTACGCGGAGACCGACAACGGCACGAACAGCGGCCGCGGTCAGTACAGTCCCCTCGCCGCACCGCTGATCGGCGCCGACCTCAACACGTTTGTTCCGAACGTGTCTCCGCCGACCTCGGCTGGCCGGCGCGTCATGTGGAGCTTCAAGGCCAGCAGGATCGGGACCAAGGGTTCCGTGACGGCCGTGGCCTGGGGTCCGGATAGCAACGCCACGTTCGCAGCGACGTACTCGAACGTCAAGCTGCGGATCGGCTACCAGAAGGACGACACTCTCTCCCTGTCGCCGAGCTTCTCGGGCAACTACGACGGCCAGCCGGCCGTGATCTATGACGGCTCGTACTCAGTGCAGCAGGCGGCCAACGTCGGCAACACCCCTGGCGAGCCGGCCACGGGGCACGTCGCGGGCTACCCGATGAACCCGGGCTGCCAGACGAACGGCAACTGGAACCAGCCGCTGTTCAATGCCTCCGGTTGGTACAACTGGCCCACGCTCAGCACGTTCTTCGAGTGGGACCCGCAGACCAGTCCCGATGCCAGCACCAAGGTGCTCGTGTTTGACGCGTCCTGCGTCGAGGGCGATAGCTTCCAGCAGGTGCGCGGCTGGTTTGGCGTGACTTACCCCTGCTCCGGCGTGTTGATCGGTGGCCTCCCGCTGACGCGCATGTACACGACGTACGAGGAGAACGAGCCCAACCCGGCTTCGAACTTCGTGGCGGGCATTCAGAACCCGGAGCAGTCCATCTCGGATACCTGCTTCACCCTCACGCGGCGTGTGAGCACGGCGCAGTCGCTGTTCTACAGCCCGGGCGTCGGTGACAACACCACCTTCGGCGACAACACCAACTACCTGCCGGCCCTCTTGGATCCGGCGGTTCAGACGGGTGGCGCGTTGGTCGAGATCGAGTTCCAGGGCGCCGACGCGATCGACAACGATCCGGTCACGAACCAGGAAGTCATCAACCAGGCCGCGCCGTTCACGAAGGATCTCGTGACCGGACAGCCGATCTGGGTGAAGGACATCAACAAGTGCGACGGGATGCAAAACCTGCGGTTCCGCCTGCGCTTGATCTCGAACCTCATCAGCTTGCAGGTGGGTCGGATCAGCAAGGTCACGATCCCGATGACCAACAACTAGGTACCGTCTCCGGGAGGGCCGGTCCTCGGACCAAGCCGGCCCTCTTGTTTGGCTGCGCCGCGGCTGGCTACTGCGACGCGGCCGGGTGGTCCGATGGGGTCGTGCCTCCTCGCGGTGGCACACCCTCTGGGCGTCAGGCTACGGACTGGCTTCGAAATGCGGAGCGTGCTCGCGGATGAGACGGCTGGACCAGGTGGTCCAGTGGCCCTCACAAGCGGGTGCCTCCGGGAGAGCAAATCGCATGCACCGTTCCCGCTTCTTCCTCGTCCTGGGCCTTGTACTGGTCCTCGGCGCGTCCGTTTCCATGACCTCCTGTGGCGGAGGCGCTGGCGGGACCAACCCCGACCTCGTGCTGCTCGGCTTCAACGTGCCGAACCTCTCGGGTATCGCGTTGAATCAGCCGCTGATCTTCACGTTCAGCGCGAGCATCAACCCGGCGACGATCACGCCTGACAGCTTGCGCGTGGTCGGCGTGGCAGGCCCATTCTTCGAATCCACGATTGTGGACGGCAATCTCGTCGCGCTCATGCCGACCGTGCCGAACTTCGCGAACTACTCGGACGCGGGCTACGCGCCGAACACGCAGTACACGGTCAGCTTGACTGAGTTCCCCGCGGTCACCACGATCGAGTCGACGACGGGCAAGCCGCTCCTCGCGGCTGACTCGTACACCTTCCGCACCCTGCCGGCGCCGAGCCCGGACATCGTCAGCAACATTCGCTGCAACGGCCCGGACGGCATCCTGGGTACGGCCGACGACACCTCGCCCACGAGTGCGTCGTTCTTCATCGAGCCGCGGCGCGCCATTCGGCATGGCACGCCGCCGAGCAGCGGTGGCCAGAGTGATGACCAGGGTTGCCTCCAGAACTCTGGCCACCCGCTCTATGTGTCGCCCCTCGTCGATCCGAGCGTCATCCAGGCCGGGTCGGGCGTCGGCGCGCGCCTGTTGTGCCTGCAGAACGAAGGCTCGCCGCGCGTCATCGCCGAGCTGTGCACCCCGCTCCACAACGCGGTGGCGATTGGCACGCCCTCGGCCGTGACGGTTGGGTTCATCGATCTGCCCGCCATCCGCGTCAAGGTCAACGAGCCACTGGATCCGCTCACGGTCGAGCCGTTCGCCGGTGGTGTCCCCTTCAACGTCCAGCTCTGGCGCGTCGCTCTCAAGGACGGCACGCCCACGGGCCCGGACCAGATTTCGACGAACAAGCCGATCGTGGTGCAGGACACCGGCGACGCTGAGATCATTCTCGTGCCTGCCGGTCCCGTCCCGCAGGGCACGTTCTTGGTGAACATCACCCCGGCCGTGCGAGACCTGCCGGGATGCCCCCTGCGGATCAACGACCGCCCGAACCCGGCCGTTGGTGGCTACGACCAGTACGAGGGCCTGCCGGCGTTCACTGCGGCCATCCAGCCGGGGTACCGCCTGTATTTCAAGACGCTCGAGGTGCCGGATACGCCGCTCTCGATCATCGAGGATTTCAACAACAACTTGGCCGAGTGGGGCGACAACCTGAGCGGCACGAGCGAGCCCGGTGTGTACACGGCCAGCAACCCCGATGTGGGTGACCTGACGTTTGACGGCTTGCCTCTGTTTCCGACCGCTGGCGTTGCGCCCTCGTCGACGAGGACGTTCGATGCGGCGACGGACGCGCAAGGCATTCTGGGCGGCCAGAGCACCACAGCTCTGTGGAACGGGTCTGGCGTTGCCGTGCCGGGGAACCCCATTGCCTCAGTCAATGGCTACCGGTTCCTCAATATCCCGACTCTGTCGGTCAGCAGTAACCCGATCAACCAGCCGGCCGGTCGCCTGTTGCACGTTCGCGAGCCCTACTGCGGTACGGGCCAGGACGGCGCCTTTGACTCCGGCGGCGGCGGCTCCAGCATCGGTGTGGACACCACGAACGGCTCCGTCAACGGTGATGGCGTCTTTGAGTACATCTCGTTCTTCTTGCGCGCAACCGACACGCTGAGCGTGAGCGGCTCGCGGCCCCTTCTGATCCTGTGTCAGGGCGACTTCATCGTCGAGGGCACGATCACGCTCGACGCGCTCGACGGCGGCCATGGCTTCGATGCGGACGGCACGGCCTTCTACACGAACCCGGGTGCGGTGAGCACAGCCGGTCTCGGCGGCCAGGGCGGCCCCGGTGGCGGCGCGGGCGGGCTCGGGGCGGAGACGCTGGCGATCAACCCGGGCGCGCCTGCCACCAACGGCAACGCCGGCGGTGCGGGCAACTCGCTGTTCGACTCAGTTCCCGCGGCCTTCCCCGGCACGACGGCAGCGATCGGCGGCGGCGGCTTCACGGAGAGCGCGGCGGGCGCAAACGACGGCAACCAGGGTGGCGGCGGTGGCGGGTTCAGCGCCAGCGGCTCCGCGGGCTCCTCGGCGGCTGGCAGTACGAGCGCCTTCGGCGGCATTCCGTACGGCGACGCCTTCTTCACGCGCCTACTGGCCGCGTTCCAGCCGGATCGTGGCTACCAGCCCTCAGCGAATGCCACCGGTGGCGGTGGCGGAGCTGGCGGCGGCATCGAGGACGATGACGGAGCGTCGGAGACGGGCAACGCGACCTCCGGCCCCGGCGACGACGGTGGTGCGGGCGGCGGCGGCGGCGGAGGCGCAATCTGGGTGATTGCCAAGGGCGCAATCGAGATTCGTGCCGGCGCGCTCATCAGCGCCAACGGCGGTCGTGGTGGCAACACCTACGGCCCGGCCGACCAGGCCCGCGATATCGGTCCTGACGGCAACCCGAACACAGCCGACGATGTCTTCGTCGGCCTGCACCCGAACGCCGGACCGGTCGGCACGGGCCAGGGTGGCCCCGGTGGCGGTGGAGCGGGTGGTGCCATCCACCTGATCGGCAAGGGTGGCGTGGCCGTGGCTGTGGGGGCGACCCTGCGTGCTCTCGGTGGCGCGGGCGGATCCTCCAATCACGCCGCTCGCTTCGGTGGCGCGGGCGCCCCTGGCCGCATCGCGGCGCAGACGTTTGCGGGCGGGCCGCCGCCGAGCGTGCTCGGCACCGTGACCCCTGGGGCGGCGATCGGGTTCTGGAGCCCGACGATTCTAGACATGTCGGTGGGTCAGAGCGAGTGGGTGGACTTGTTCACGCCCACGGTGACCTTCTCACCGCTCGTAGCTGGGACACCCCAGCCGCCGACGTTCGCTGGCAACTTTGCCTTCCCGGGCGCGGCGTTTCCCGGCTTCCTCGAGACCCCGCAGGCCATGGGCGGCGGTGGGCAGAGCTACGGCTTCCCGGGTGGGAACTTCGATGCGCGCCTGGAGTTCCAGGGCGCCGACTTCCTGCTGCCGGAGCCCGACCTCGGCACGCCGACGACTGCGGACGGTCTGACGACCTGGGTCGATGTGAGCAGCATCACCTCGCTCAACAACAAGCGCTTCTTCCGCTGGCGCTGGCGCTTCTGGACGGATGACGACTACGGCTCGAAGGTCACGGACCCGCTGAATCTGCCGGTTCCGTCGATCTACAACCTGACGATTCCGTTCATCAAGTAGCGCCTCGAGCCGACCGCGGGCTTCGGCCCGGCAGCGGCGAATGCATCGCGACGGAGCCCCGGGGATAATCCCGGGGCTCCTGTCATGTCCGGGAGGATACGTTTCTGGCAGCTGCGGCCCCTCGCAGCGAATCCCGGCGGCAGCCGCTCGGAGCCCATGTGCCTCTGAGCCAGGCCGATCGGAAGCAGGCACTGCGAACCATGATGGCCCCCTCCGACCGACGTCCGCCGCGCCTGGCCCGCCTGATCGGCGGAGCGATCGCGCGCTGGTACTTGCGGCGTCCCGAGCTGGGCGAGGTGATCGCCATTCGCTACCGCAGCCTGCGGGCCCTGCTCGGTGGTGTGGCGAACGAGCTGGCGTACCGCCTCGGGCTCTCGCGAGCGCCCGCCCTCCTCTCGGCCAACCTTGAGCTCACGAATCACTGCAACCTGCACTGCACCTTCTGCCCGACGGGCAACGGGTTGCTGGCGCGGCCGCGGGGGTTCATGACGCCGGAGGTGTTTCGCCGGGCGCTCGCGGGGGCGGGGAGGCTTGAGTTCGTGCTGCTCTTCCAGTGGGGGGAGTCGCTGCTGCATCCCCAGTTCGCGGCCCTCGCTCGGGAGGCCGGGGAGCGTGGCGCGCGCACGCTCGTGACCACCAACGGCACCCTGCTCGATGAGCGCCGGACCGACTTGCTGCTCGGGGCGGGGCTCGATCGGGTCACGGTTTCGGTCGATGGGGATGCTGCGAGCCATGAAGCGATTCGGGGCGTGCCCCTGGCGCGAACCGAAGCTGGGCTGGAGCGCCTACTCGCGGAGCGGGTTCGGCGAGCTACGGGCCCGGCCATCGACGTCTCGATGGTCATATCGCCAGAGACCGAGGCGGCCGCGGACGCGTTCGTGGCGCGCTACGAGGGTCGCGTCGATCGCGTGCAGAAGATTCCGCTGCTGACACGCGGCGAGCGGCGCACGCGCTGTCGAGAGCCCTGGCGCGGCGGCCTGGTCGTCCTGCAGGATGGCAGCGTCACGGTGTGCTGCGTGGATCACGATGGCGAGCTTGCCGTCGGTCATATTGAAGACAGCACGCTGAGCGCGCTTTGGAACGGAACCGCCATGCGCGCTCTGCGCGCGCGGCACGTGGTTGGGGATCTTCCGCCTCTCTGTGCCGGCTGTACCGAGTATCCGACCGATGCAGCGGCACCGCGCTTCTCCAAGCGTGCTGAGGCGTCGACGGCGGCGCCGCATCTCACCCAGCAGCCGAGCGCGTCCCAGGCGCGCAACCCCGCCCGCCCACGGGAGCTGGCGTGAAGGGCGTACGTCGTCAGTACCTCGACATTCTGGGCGACCGGGCCCGGGCGGGGGATGTGGGCAGCCTCATCCAGCACGGGCTACGGTGGGTAGGTACGGCCCTGGGCCCGCGTGCCGGGCGGCCCCTGACGGGTCCCGCCTTGGGCACCCTCGTGGTGACCTATCGCTGCGACCTGCGGTGCCAGGTGTGCGACCTGCCCGCGCGAGCCGCCGCACGCCGGCGCGCTGGCCACCGTGAGCTGGATACCGACGGCCTGATGGCCATCCTGCGCGACATGAAGGCCATCGGCACCGCGGGCGTCGGCTTCACTGGTGGCGAGCCGATGTTGCGCAGTGACCTGCCCGAGTTGCTGCGGGAAGCACATCGTCTTGGCCTGCACGGCCACCTCAACACCGACGGATTCCAGGTCGCCGAGCGCGCCGAGGCACTCATGGCTACGGGCGTGCGCTCCATCAATCTCTCGCTCGACGGACCAGACGCGGCGACCCACGACGCGGCCCGCCGCAAGGCCGGCTCGTTCGAGACGGTGCTGGGCGCCTTGCGCGCTCTCCGCGCCGCGCGCGGTCGGCGGTCGGAGCCGCGGATCACGGCCGTCACGGTCCTCACAGCGCGCAACGTGCACCGTGCGGCTGAGGTCGTGCGCGTGGCCCGCGAAGCTGGCGCCGATCGCGTGGGCGTGATTCCCGTGCACGACTTCGGCCAGGGCGAGGACGTGCCGGATCCGGCCGCGGTGCGCTTGGCGCTCGACGAGCTCGCGCAGTTGCACGCGCGTGGGTGGGTCGACAACAGCACGGGCTATCTCGACCTGCTTCCGCGGGCCTTTCGCGGTGAGCCGTCGCCGCTCTTCTGCTACGCGCCCTACGCGAGCGTTGTCGTGGACTGCTACGGCGACGTGTTCCCCTGCTTCCCGCTGATGGAGCGCAATAAGCCGGTCGGGCAGATTCCGCTCGTGGCGCTCTGGCGCTCAGCTCGCTACGCAGAGGCACGCGAGTCGTTGGCGGCGTGCACTGCGTGCCTCTGGAACTGCCATACAGAGATGAATCTGGCGTTGCCGCAGGGGCGCCTCGCGCCCCGCTCTAGCACGCTGGAGGTTGCCTCGTGAACCTCGGACTCTCCAAGCGGCTGGATCGCGTCGTCGGCGGCCTGATGGGCTGGTGCATTGGCGTGTTCGATCGATGGCGGGACGCCGTCGCGCCGAGGCCGCCCGTCGACGCCGTGCGCCACGTGTTGCTCGTGAAATTCTGGGGCCTGGGAAACTGGGCCCTGCTGCGCCCGATCATCCGCGATCTGCGCGCTCGTTTCCCTGCGGCCCGCTTCACGATCGTAACGCTGGCGGGCAACGCGCCGTTGGTCGAAGATCTGGCCGAGCACCACCACCTCGTCTCGGCCCGCTCCGTGCTTCGCACGCTGCGTGATCTGCTCGGGGTCGTGCGCGCGCTCCGCCGCGACCCGCCCGATCTCGCCCTCGACTTCGAGCAGTTCGCACGCACCGGGGCCCTGCTCGCCCGCGCCGCGGGTGCACGCCAACGCGTGGGCTTCCGCACCGGCGGAGCGGCGCGCGAGCACCTCTATACCGTCACGGTGCCGTGGCGCGAGGACGCGCATGCGGCCCGGTCGTTCCGCGACCTCGCGGAGGCGGGCGGTCTCGAGCCTGGTCCCTATGAGCCGGGCGGGCTCGCGCCTTCTCAGGCTGGACGGATCGAGCTGGCGACGATCGGACTCACGACGCCGTGTGTCGTCTTGCATCCCGGGAGCGGCGACAACTTCCCTGGGCGGCGTTGGTCGGCCCAGGGCTTCGCGGCACTTGGCCGGGCGGCGCTCGAGGCGGGCCGGTCGGTGTATGTCACCGGCACAGCGGCGGAGGCTGAGCTGGTCGCCCGCACCGTGGGCGCGATCGGTCCTCGCGCGCGGGATCTCGCGGGCGCGCTCACGCTGCCTGCGCTGATCGCTCTCCTGGCTGAGGCCGACGTCCTCGCGAGCAACGACACGGGCCCCGTACACCTCGCCTCGCAGCTGGGAACCCCTGTGCTCGCCTTCTACGGGCCGAACACGCCCGTACTGTACGGACCGCTGTCGGCTCGCTCACGCGCGCTCTACCGCAACCTGCCCTGCAGTCCGTGTATCACCGTGGCCAACTACCGCTCGAGTCGTTGTCGCATTTACTCCTGCATGGAGTCGATTGCTACGGGCGAGGCGGTGAGCGCGCTGCGCGCCATCCTCGCCGGCCGGGCGGTGGAGGCACGCTCGTGACCCAGCGCCCCTGGCTCATGGCCGCGCTCGTCGTCGTCGCTGTGACGGCCTACGTGCATCGAGGGAGTCTGGCCGGCACCTTCGTCTACGACGATCACCGCTTCATCGAGCACAACGCGGCGCTCGCTGACCTCAGCCTATCGGACGCGTTGCGTGACCCGGCGACGGCCTCGGCGGGCGATGGCATCGTGCACGACATCTATCGTCCGCTGCGCACGGTCCTGTTCGCGACCGAGTACGCCCTCTTCGTTGACGAGGCCGTCGGGGCTGAGCCGAACTACCGGTTGCCGTGGTGGCATGCGGTGAGCCTGCTGCTGCATCTCGGCAACGCCGTGCTCGTGTTGCTTCTGTTGCGGCCCTTGCTACGCGGTCATGTGCTCCCCGCTCTGTTCGGCGCGCTGTTCTTCGGCGTCCATCCGATCACAAGTGAGAGCGTCGCGTGGCTCTCTTCCCAGGGCGACCTGCTCGCCTTGACGTGCGGTTTGGGCGCACTGGTCGTGCTAGAGCGACGCGGACTCGGGCGCACCCTGCTGGGAGGCGCCCTGTTCTTCCTGGCGTGTATGGCCAAGGAGTCTGCCCTGATGTTGCCGCTGCTCCTGCCGCTGCGCGACTTCGCGCTGCCGCGTGGCGCGGAGAGCCCGTGGGGCCGAGCCACCGCCGCTCGCACCGCGTGGCTCGCGGCGCTGGCTGGTGCCTATCTCGTGCTCCGCGGTGCCGTCCTGCCTGGCCTCGCGCAAATCGACCATCCGGAGGGCGGCGTTTGGGCGACCGCGCGTGCGATGCTCGATGGCCTCGTGTGGTACGGACGCGCGCTGGTGGCGCCTTCGGGCTTCTCGTTCGACACTCGCATCGATGTGCCGGAGCGTTGGAGTGAGCCTGAGGTCTGGGTAGGGCTCGGCCTGTTGGGCACTTTGCTCGCGGCCAGTGCCCACGGCGTCGTGGCTCGCCGGCCGCTACTGACGTTCGTGTGCCTTGGAATGCTCGTCGCCCTGGTGCCCGTGAGCAATGTGATCGTGCCGCTCAAGACCTTCGTCGCGGACCGCTTCTTCTATGCCGCCCTACCGTGCGCCGCCGCAGGGGTGGGGGGCCTCCTGCTGTGGTTGCCGGGCGCGCCGCGCGTGGCGGCCATGACGGTCCTCGCGGGCGTGTTGGGCGTGTTCGCGTGGATCACCGTGGATCGCAACGCGGCGTGGGCCAACGAGACGACGCTCTGGAGCGCCGTCCGCGCGGACCGGCCCTGGAATGCAAACGCGTGGCAGGGGCTCGCCTTCGAAGCGGCGCGCGGCAAGCGTATCCAAGAGGCTGAGCGTGCGTACGCGACGTACCTCGAGGCGAATCCGTACGACGCGAAGTCCATGGTCACGATGGGGCACCTGTTCGGTGAGTTGGCCGACGGGCTGGCCGTGATCGGTCCCGTGGCGCCCGGCGAGGAAATCACGACGTCCGTCCGCCGCAAGCAGTCCCGCGTTGCCCAGATCCGCCTCTACCAACGGGCCTTTGAGGTCTGGGATCGGCCGGGCGGACTCGCGCTCGGTCGTGGGTCCCGCGAGATGGTCGTCGACATGCTCGACCACTGGATCGAGGCAGCAACCGATCTGGGCGATCTCCTCAGCGCCAAATTCGCCAACGATCGCGCGATCCGTTGGGAGTCCGAGGGTGCTCTCGATGCCCAGGACCCAGCCGCCGTTGCTGCGAGTGGCTCGTGGAAGCGGCGCCGAATCCGCGTGGAGCTCGCCATCCGGGCCGTGAAGGCCAGCTCCGATCGCGAAGTCCCCCGCGGCATGCGGGAGGAGGTCACTCGGGCACGCACGCAACTGCTGATCGACGCAGGCTTCGACGCCGATCAGGGTGATGTGGCGCTGCGGCCTGCGTTCCTTGATCGGCTCGCCGCGCTCGAACAGGAGGCGACGGCGAGTGGGTCGTTCCTGCCGGACGAAGCGCTCTTTCTAGAGCAAGCGGCCCTCCTGCTAGGGCTGGGGGGCGGCAGCCCGGACGCGATGGAGCGCGCCGCGCGGGTGCTGCGGCGCGGGATCGACCTTCTTGGGCGCGACGCCGTCGTGCTGCGGGAGCAACTCGCCATCTTGACGGGCAGGCGCGGTTCCAGCCCGGTCCCCACCCCAGGACGCCCGCGGTGACCGCCACGACGCTGCAACGTCTGCGTGCCTACGCCGGACTGGGGGCGCGCGCTCTTGGAACGCGCATGGGCTCGACGCGCCCGTTCAAGATCACGCTGATGCTCACGGACCGGTGTGACTGCCGCTGCCAAGGCTGTCGCATCTGGGAAGCGCCCAAGGGGCGCGAGATGACGCCCGCGGAGATTGGCGGGTTTCTCGCTCAGGCGCCCAGCCTTCGGTGGGTGAATCTCACGGGGGGCGAGCCCTTCCTGCGCGACGACATGGTCGAGGTCGTCGCGGCGGTCCGGGGCGCACTGCCGGGACTGGCGGTGCTGGACTTTCCCACCACGGGGCAGCGAACCGACGCGATCTTCGAAGCCGTGCGTCGCATGACGACCCTCGGCATTCCGAAACTTGTTGTGACGTGCAGCCTTGAGGGGCCGCCGGCCTTGCACGACGAAGTGCGCGGCCGGGAAGGTGCGTTTGTGCGCATGCTGGAGACGTATGCCGGCTTGCGCGCCATGGAGGGCGTTGACGTTTACCTCGGCATGACGCTCACGGCGACCAACGCGGGCTCCGTCGAGGAGGCGCTGGCGGCGGTGCGTGCGCGCGTGCCGGAGGCCGGCTGGCGCGACGTGCATTTCAACGTGTACACCGAGAGCGGCCACTACTACCGCAACGTGGGCGGCGCCATGCGAGCGCCTACGGCGCTGGACGATGTGCTGGCGCGCGCCTTGCGAGAGCGGAGCGGTTCCTGGCATCCGACCGACATCATCGAGTCCACCTATCTCAGGTTGCTTCCTGAGTACCTACGTACCGGCCGCAGTCCGTTGCCCTGCAAGGCGCTGCGCGCGGGTGTATTCGTGAACGCGCAGGGCGACGTGCATCCCTGCACGGTCTACGGGCGCCGGCTCGGCAACGTGCTCGAAGCCCCGCTCTACGACATTCTCGATGGAGCCGAAGCACTCGCCGCACGCGACGTGGTCAAGCGCGACGCCTGCCCGGGGTGCTGGAGCCCGTGCGAGGCCACGCCTACGATCGTGGCGACGGCGCCCGAGTCGCTCGCGCGTCGCCCGCGGACATAGCCGCGGTTCAGGCTTCCGCCCGGATCGCTCCGCCAGGCGTACGTTCGTGCAAAAACTCGTCTAGGACGAGCGCGTCAGCCCCGATGGCCACGTAGGCGGCCCAGGCCTCCTCGGCGGTGTTCACAATGGGCTCGCCGCGCCGATTGAAGGACGTGTTGATGACGACGGGCGGCTGCCCGAGAGCGTCCAACGCGTCGAGGATGTGACGAATGAACGTGTCGCCGTGGGCGGCGACGGTCTGCACCCGGGCCGTGCCATCGACATGCACGACCCCGGGCAGCTGCGCGCGTGCGGCGGGAGTCGCCTCGAAGGTGAGGATCATGTGTGGACTTGCCACGAGGTTGCGGAACCAGCGCTGGTCGCCCTCACGCACGATCGGGGCGAGGGGCCGCCAGGCCTCGCGCCCCTTCTGTCGATTGACGCGGTCACGGGACGCTGTGGTCGTGGGCGTTGCCAACAGGCTGCGATGTCCGAGCGCCCGCGGGCCGAACTCGGCGCGCCCACGAGCAACGGCGACGATCTCCCCGGCGGCGATGCGCTGCGCAACCGCCGCCGCGAGGACCCGTGGGTCCGAAAACGAACGCATACGCTCGCGGCGCCCCACGACACCCGCCTCCACGACGGTGATCTCGTGTCCCAAGTGCAGGCCCGTCGGGCTGCCGACGGCTCGACCCGTCAGCCGGCGACTGACCTCAGACGCCGCGCCCCACGCCGCGCCGGCGTCGCCCGCGACGGGGAAGGGGCGCACATCAAACCCCGCGCGCAGCAGCGAGCCGTTGAGCGCGCAGTTCAGGA
>JAQBWE010000338.1 GCA_027625315.1 Planctomycetota bacterium | reverse complement strand
GGCCACGAGGCGAGCCCGCGCGGGTATGATCTGCCCCCCATCCCCGCGAGGAGTTCACGCCATGGCCATTCGACTCGGTGACGAAGCCCCCAACTTCAAGGCCAACACGACCGCAGGAGAGATCGACTTCCACACGTGGAAGGCCGGCTCGTGGGCGGTGCTGTTCAGCCACCCCGCGGACTTCACGCCGGTCTGCACGACGGAGCTCGGCCGCACAGCGGCGCTCAAGTCGGACTTCGACGCGCGCAACACGAAGGCCATCGCCATCTCGGTGGACTCCATCGAGAGCCACAACGGCTGGGCACCGGACATCGGCGAGGTCGGCGGCACGCCGCTCAACTTCCCCATCATCGCGGACCCGGAGCGGACGGTCTCCAAGCTCTACGACATGCTGCATCCCGGCGCCGGCGACACGTCCACCGTGCGCTCCGTCTTCGTGATCGACCCGCAGCACAAGGTGCGCTTGACGCTCACCTACCCCAAGTCGGTCGGGCGCAACTTCGACGAACTCGTGCGCGTCATCGACGCGCTGCAGGCCACCGACGCCGCCCCCATCGCCACCCCGGCCGACTGGCGCCCCGGCAGCCGCGTGATCGTCGTTCCGACGATGTCAACCGCCGACGCCAAGGCGCGGCTCAAGAACGTCGAAGAAGTGAAGCCCTACCTGCGCTGGGCCGACCAGCCGTAAAACGCCCGCGCGCGGCCCCGGTTCACGGAATTCACGGAACGGCCACAGCGCGCCTCCTGCGCGAACCCTTGCGCCCTGCCTGCGTTTCATCGCGCGTAGGAGGGCTCCCCCATGTCGATTCATCTGCACCGCTGCGCCATCGCGTTGATCGTTGCGCTCGCTTGCCTCGTGGCCGCACCGACGGCCCACGCCAACGGCGTGCTCCTCACCGGCAGTGGCGCCGGCGATGCCTCGGCAACGCCTCGCCTCGTGACGCTGAAGGAGCATCGCGTCACCGCGGTGATTCGCGACCAGGTCGCGGAAGTCACGGTCGAGCAGACGTTCTTCAACCACTCCAGTCGTCAGCTCGAAGGCAACTACCTCTTTCCGCTTCCCGAGGGCGCGGTCGTCAGCGAGTTTGCGATGACCATGATGGGCACGATGGTCCAGGGTGAAGTGCTTGAGGCCAAGGCCGCGCGCCGCATCTACGAGAGCATTGTTCGCCGCCAGCGCGATCCGGGCCTGCTGGAGTACGTCGGGCGCGGGCTGTTTCGCGCGCGCGTCTTCCCCATCGAGGCCAACAAGCCCCTCACGATCAAGTTGACCTTCCAACAGGTGCTCCTCGATGACGCCGGCACGCTGGAGATGCGCTATCCGCTTGCAACCGACCGCATGAACGGTGCGAGCGTCGACCGAGTCGTGATGGACTTCTCGGTCACGAGCTCGATCGACCTCAAGGCGATCTACAGCCCCTCGCACAAGTTCGATGTCGCGCGCACGGGCGAGCGCGAGGCGCGTCTCACCTTCGAAAGCGCGGGCCAGCGGCAGACGCGCGACATCCTGCTCTATCTCGGCCGCAGCCCGGATGCCGTCGGGATCTCCATGCTCAGCGCCAAGGGACCCGGCGAGGATGGCACGTTCATGGCCGTTCTCGCCCCGCCGCAGAGCGCGGCCGATGGCCAACGGGTGGCGAAGGACATCGTGTTCGTGCTCGACACCAGCGGCTCCATGGAAGGCGAGAAGATCGACCAGGCCCGCCGCGCGCTTGCGTATGGCGTGCGCACGCTCATGGCGGAGGATCGGTTCAACGTGCTGTCGTTTTCGACTGCTGTGCGTCCGTTCCGGGACGGCCTGATCCCCGCAACGCGCGACGCGCGGGAGGCGGCGGCGGCGTGGATCGACGGCTTGCAGGCCAGTGGCGGAACCAACATCGAAGCCGCGCTGACGGCGGCCCTCCGCACCGCGCGCGTCGAGCGCAGCCTCGACATCGTGTTCATCACCGACGGCAAGCCGACCGTGGGCACCCAGGACGCCACCGCCCTCGAGCGGCTCGTGACGCGCAAGGAGGGTCCGACGGCTCGGATCTACACCTTCGGGGTCGGCTACGACCTCGACGTCGCCTTGCTCGATCGCCTCGCTGATGCCACCCACGGCACGCGGGACTATGTGGCGCCGGATGAGGACCTAGAGATCGTCACGAGTCGCTTCTTCCGCAAGGTCAAGCAGCCCGTGTTCCGAGATGTGACCATCGACCTCGGCCCGGGCGTCTACGACGTGTATCCGAGCAAGATCGACGATCTCTTCGCGGGCACGCAGGTGGTCGTGTTCGGACGCTACCGTGAACCCGGCGCACGCACGATCGAACTGCGCGGCCTGCTCGGCACCCGACGCACGACGCTGGGTGCCGCGGCGACGCTGGTCGCTGAGGGCGGACCCGAGTACCTCCAGCGCCTGTGGGCCAACCGCAAGGTCGCGTACCTGCTCGACGAGCTCCGCCTGCGGGGCACCAACCAGGAACTCGTCGACGAGGTCGTTCGCCTGGCCACGAAGCACTCGATTGTGACGCCCTACACGTCCGGACTCGTCGTGGAGGACCGTGAGCTCGCGGACGCCGTCGAG
>JAQBWE010000054.1 GCA_027625315.1 Planctomycetota bacterium | reverse complement strand
CGAGCGCCCGAGCCGCGCGTCCGGCGCCAGGCCGAACGGCGCACGGCCACTGGCAGCCGGCGTGCCCGGTGCGGCGGAGGATCCGGTACCCTGGCGGCATGCAGGGAAAGGTCGCGAGTCGAGTCTTGATTGCCCTCGGGGCCGCGCTCGCGCTCTGGTTCCTGCTCGCTGGCACGGGGCTGCTCGACTTTAGCGCGGAGCCGAACGCCGAGCCGGCTCGCGATGACCACGGCAACTTCCTCGTCGAGCTCGAGCGCGAACTCGTCGAGCAGATGACGGCCGGCCCGGGCTTGCAGGGCATGCCCGGCGTGGAGATTCGCCAGCACGGCCATGGCGTGGTGCGCGGGACCGTGGTCTTGCATAGCGCGGAGGGTCCGCCGCGACCGCTGCCCGGGCTCGCCGTGGAGCTACTCGGGGCGCCCGCAGGCGGCGGGGATCCGCCCCGCTTCTCGCAGGCGACCGACGAGGAGGGTGTATTCACCCTGCCGGATCTGCCCGCGCGCGGCGGCTACGTGCTCCTCGTCGATCATCCGCCGTATCGCCGCATCGTCGTCAAGGGTGTGCTTGTGCGGAAGGACGAGAACACGGATCTCGGGCTCCTTGTGCTTGGCGCGCCCACGTCCCTCGCCGGCGAGATCGTGGACGCTCGCGGTCGACCGATCGCGGGTGCTCTCGTGCAGGTGCTTCACGATGGTGGCCGCGGTTCGTCGTTCGATCTGCGGCGCGCGCTCTTCGAATTGGACGGGCAACTGATCCCGCTGGCCGACGCGAGAGGCAACGTCGAGGGCCGGTTCCTGCTGGCCAACATGCCGCCGGGACGCTACGTGCTGCGTGTCTCGGCGCCGGGGCATGCCACGCGCTTCAAGGAGAACGTGCTGGTCACCGTGGACGAGCAAAGCAGCGCGGTGCGTGTCGTGATGGATCCTGGCGCGGGCTTCGAAGGCCGCGTTTCGAACGAGGCCGGGCACGGGCTGGCAGGCGGTCGCGTCATCGCGGTTGCCATGCAGGGCGGAGCCATGCGGCGCTTCGATCGCGTCGAGGTGGCGACGGCTGCCGACGGAACGTATCGAATCGACACGCTCGTGCCGGGTGTGAAGTACGCCGTCGAGGCTTGGGCGCCCGACCACGCGCCGACCGTGCGCTATCTCGAGTCCGGCAGTGCGGTGGAGAAGTTGGACTGGACGCTGCTGCGCAGCGGGCGCATCGAGGGCCGCGTGCTCGACGAAGAGACGGGCGTGGGCGTCGAAGGTGCGCAGGTCACCGCATTGGTCGGTCCGCTGACCGGCCTGTCACCGGTGTCGACGGTCACTGACGAGACGGGCAGCTTCGCGCTGCCGCACGTCAACGCGGGTCCCGTGCTGCTCTTCTCTGCGCACGCTCCGGGCTACCAGGGCAACGACGAGATCAATCTGGCGTCCGTGCGCGGGCTGCGGGTCGACGCCGGAGAGACCACCTACATCGAGTGGCGCCTCCATCCGGGCGGCGCCGTCGAGGGCCGCGTCTCTTCCGACAGTGGGCGGGCGGTCGCCTACGCGAGCATTGCGCTCGTGGATCGGGACGCGGGCCGGCGCCGCTGGTCGGGCGAGATGACCGCCATGAGCGCGGCCGACGGCACCTACCGCGTCGTGGGTGTGCGTCCGGGCCACTACGACATTCGAGTGAGTGCGCCGGGCTACGCGCCGCCGACCGGCGCGAACGAGACGCACGTCGAGATGGTCGCGGGCCTGGGTTTGGTGTCAAAGGACCTCACCCTCCGGCGGGGTGGCATCTTGGAGGGCACGGTGACAACACCGTCCGGCGAGGCGTTGGGCGGAGCGCGCATCGTGATTGCGCCGGGCGATGCCACGACCACCGTCGACATGCTCCGCGATCTCACGGCGGTGAGCGCCGGCAACGGCAGTTTCCGCATCCAGGGTGTGCCGCCGGAGACTGAGCTCTTGGTCGAGGCGCAGCACGACAATTGGGTGGCGGCAGCGGGCGTGCGGGCGCGCGTCGGCCCCGGCGCGACGCGGCAACTCACCCTGCGCCTCCGCGAGGGCGCCAAGTTGCCGGGGCGGGTGGTGGACCGGTTCGGCGCGGGAGTGTCCGGCGCGCGCGTGCGTTGGGGCTCCATTGAGGGTGTACCTGCGCACGAGTTGCAGAGCAGCTTCCAGGCCGACGCGCACCTCGGCGCGCGCGTGCTGCGGACGGACAACGACGGTCGCTTCGTGGTCGAGGGGCTGGCGCCAGGCAAGCTGATGTTGAAGGTCGAGCAGGACGGCTTCGCGGCTTGGTACCGGCGTGACATCCAGATTGGCGCGGAGGGCGACTATCCGGCCATGACCATTGAGCTAGAGAGCACCCTGACGGTGCGAGGTACGGTGCGCTCGAAAGCGACGGAGCGCCCCATCGGACGGGCCTTCGTGTATGCGCGCGAGCGGGGCCCGGCCGAGGGTCAGCCGGAGGATCCGGGCCGCGTACAGGCCGTCGTTTCCACCGAGACGGACATGGATGGCAACTACGTGCTCGATCGGCTGCCGGCGGGCACACACGAGATCGTGGTGTGGTTTGCTGAGGGTCATGTGGCGGCGGCGCAGGACTGGCGCAGCGAGAATGTGCGCCGCAAGGATGTGGTCGCGGGCGCGCGAGGCGTGGACTTCGTACTCGATCCGCTGCCGCTGCCCGGCGAGAACCGCTGAGTTGCGCGCTCCAGCTCTAGGTCATGAGCCGTGGATCTTCGCGGCCGGCAGCGGGCCTCGCTTCCATGCGCGGCCTCGAGCTACGGTGAGCCCGTGGTCGATTGGAGCCGCAGCCCAGTCCACGGCATGCTGGAGCGGCAACGGGACTAGCGCGCGGGCTTCACCTGCAGCACCACAATGACCTGTTCGCGGTCGTGGCCGCCCAGTTCGCCCAGCGACAGCAGCGCGGCGCCACCTTCGAGCGGCAGGGTGAGCGAGGCGCGCGCGCGCGTCTTGCTCCACTCCGGCAGTTCGAGTTCGACCGGCGCCTCGGCAGGCGTTGGGCTGACACGCGTGACCGCGATCGGCTCCTGGACGACCGTGCGTGTCGCGGCGACGTGCAGATCCAGGGTGCTCCCGCCCGCGACCAACGCGATGTCGAGGTCGATGCCCAGGTGTAGCGTGCCGTTCTCGATGCCCCAGCTTCCGTCCTTGCCTCGTACGAGTGCCTTGCGGTACAGCCGCTCTTCGCCGGCAAAGAGGAGCCCATTCTGACCCGCGGCGATCGCGTTCTGTCCCACGGCTTCCACGCCCTGCGCAGCGTTCGGGCCGCGCTGCAGCAGGCGCGTCCACATGGCCGCATCGAGCGCCGTGCCCGTGTGGACCTGCGTGCGCGTGCCGCTGCGAAGTCCGTCGGGGAGGGCCTCGCCGTTCATGCCTGAGCTGTAGCTCTGGCGAGCGTCCTTCGTGTCAAACGGCGCGCGGTACACCGTCGCCTCGATCTCCCAGCGCGCGACCCTGTCCGGTGCTGGTGTGGTGGGAGCCTCCGCGTACGCGTTGGCGGCGGGCGTGGCGCGAATGGTCTCGAGGCGCAGGCGCAGGGCCTGATGGCCCGCCATCTCCGCCATCACGACGTACACGCCGCGGCCGATGTCCTTGACCTCAACCGCATCCGGGACCTTCTGTAGCAGGCTGCGCACCTCCACTGCGTTCATGCCGCGCGCCATGAGGTCGCGCACGTTGTAGAGTTGCAAGATGCCTGCAGGCTGCTCCGGCGGCGAGTCCGCTTCCGGTTCGGCCGTGGGCTCTTGCCCGGCGTCGGCCCCGGCGTCATTGGACGAGTGGACGCGGCTCGCGGCTTCGAATCGACCGCCTTGGGCGCGCGCGTGGCGAAGCTCCTCGGCGAGCCGTGCGATGGCGTGAGGCCCGAGTACGGCGAGGAGCCGTGCAGCTTCTTCACGCTCAGCCGCGGAGCCGTGGACGGCCTGTTCGATCCAGGTATCGAGCAGCCGCTCGCGGTCGTTCGCCCAGTCCGCCGCGGCTGCGCCCATGTCGGCGAGGAAACTCGTCAGGTCGCCCCCGCGCTTGATGCGGGCGAGCAGGCCTTCGACGGCATCGCGCCGTACTTCCGCGTCCTGGGCGAGCAGGCCCCGGCCGACGCGAGCGGCGTCGGTCGGGTCATCGGCGAGCGCGGGCGTCGAGGAGCCAAGGAGCACGCACAGCAGCACTGTGCCGAGAACGTAAGCCGTAGATCGTGTGAGGTGTGCCATGTACCCCTGATTGTCCTGCACCACGGCCCGGGTGTCTCGTCTGGGGCTTGCAAAAGCCCCAGGCGAGCAGACTCGGGGGGCCCGCAAAGGCCCCAGATGGCAGACTCAGGGGGCTTGCAGAAGCCACGGCCGACGCGAACGAGCTAACTCCTACTTGCCGCGCTTGGTCGCCTCGACCCAGGCGGCCTCGAACTCGACCCAGTCGATGTCTTTGAAGGCCTCGTCGACGGCCTTCTTCAGGGCATTGGGGCCGCCACGGCCGGTGAAGAAGATGCGCGCCACATCGGGCAGCGGCTCGTCGGGGTTCGGCGGCTCCGGGTCGCCCTCGTCCTCGTCGCCGTCCTCGTCCCCAGGCGCATCTTTCCCGGGCTCGTCATCCTTGGGTTCATCGTCCTTCGGCTCGTCGGCCCCCGGCCCATCGTCCTTCGGTCGCGGGTCGCCTTCTTCCGGCACCGCGATCGGAACCTCCGGTTCCTCCCGGTTGACCTCGGCTTGCAGCACATCGAAGTAGGTGTCGAGGATCTTGCCCCACTTCTCCTTGTACTTGCGGTTCTTGGGCACGATCTCGCGCAGGAAGTAGATGAGCGCCAACCCCTGGGCATATGAAACGCCGGGGTAGGAGTAGTACTCGCCCTGCGTGAAACGGACGAGGTGCTCGAGCGGCGTGTAGCCCTTGCCGCCCCAGCGCCTCTGCTCCTCGCCCCGCTCGTTCGTCTCGACGGTGCACTCACGCGGGCCCTCGACGATCGCGCCCCGGACGGTGCCGACACGCCAGTCGAACGGCTCGATGAAGAACTTGCCGCCCTTGTACTTGGCGCCGGCGTAGTAGTCGCCGTGACCCTCGTTGAACCACGAGTGCGGCGCGACGTTGCCAACGGAGTAGAAGATGTACTGGTGGAACGCCTCGTGATAGAGCACGGAGAGGGTGTCATCATCGGGCTTCTTGCTGGCACTGGCATCGTAGAACACGAGCTCTTCGTCGCGGCTTGACCAGTAGCCCGCCGAGCCGCCAGGGCCGCCGTACTCGCGGTACTCCTTCGCGTCCTTGCAGACGCGCACGATGCAGACCGTCGTGATGGGTTTCGCCGGCGGGAACTGGACTTCGTACACCTGCTCGCGGATTGCCTCGATGCGCTCGGCGATGACCTTCGCGAGGAGGTGGTTCTTACCGTTCTTCGTGTTGTACAGGACGATGTAGTTCTTCTTGGAACTGACGATGGCGTCCCAGCCGCGCACCATGGTGCGCTCAATCTCCGAGCGCTTCTTAGCGGTGATGTTCACGCCCTCGAGCACGTCCAGGGCCTCGACGTCTTTGGCATCCTTGTCGAACCACTCAAACGAGGTCGCGATCTTCTTGAACGAGCTGGCGTACGACTTCTCGAGCTTTGTGCCGCAGGTCATCACGATGCCGTAGGACCAGCCCTCCTTGGTGAACTCGGCGCACGTGACGTGCATCTGCTCTTTGTCATAGGGGTTCACGATGGGCGCGTTGAACTGCCAGAGCTTGCCCGGGACCTTCTCCTTGTCTTTCGAGGTGATCTTCTTGAACTGCTCGCGCTCCTTCTCGACGGCGGTCGCGCCCGTGTCATCGAGTCGCCAGCCACGCAAGGTGCTCATCATGACGGACCAGACATCCTTCGGCGGGCCCATGCCGAACCGCTCCATCATCTCGCGTTGGATGCGCTCGGCATCGGTCTCGGCCGCGCCCGTCGTGACCGCACCCCCTTGGCCTTCGAGCGCGACGCGCACGACCTCGATGGCGATGGGGTAACTGCCGCGGTTCGCGCCCTTGCTCTTGGGGTCGCCGAACTTCGCGACGACCGTCTTCTCGTCGGTCTTCAGCGGAATCGACTCGTAGTCCTTGAACATCTTGAGCGAGAACTTGTGCACGCGATCCCGGTAGGTCCACGAGAGCGGGGGCGCGCCGGCTTCCGCGTGGCGCGGGGCGGGGTCGCCACCGATGACCAGCGGGAGGGCCAGCAGGGCCGTGAGTGCTAGGAGCAGCGGGCGCCTCGCGGCATGCGACGCGGATGAAGTCAGTGACATGGGTCCCCCTCCGGGACAAAACCACGGCGAGTCGAACTCGCCCTGAAATAGGAGACCGTCACCGGGAAGGCGACGGCCCCTGAGCCAATGCGGGCGGCACCCCCCAGGCTACCGCAGCCGCAGGGGCCTCGCCCTTCACCATCGGTTGGATGCGGCGGCGGCCTGAAGGTTCCCGCTTCTCTCGCCGCTCGGCGCGGGGTGGCTACGTCCGCCCGGCCCGGCGCAGAAACTCGGCCTCGTCGATGACCTCGAGCCCCAGTTCCTGGGCCTTCTTGAGCTTGCTGCCAGCCCCGGGCCCCGCGACGACCAGATCCGTGCGCTTGGATACCGACGAGCTGCTGCGGGCCCCAAGTCCCTCCACCAACTGCTTGGCCTCGTCTCGGGAGAGCGCCTCAAGCGTGCCGGTAATGACGATGGTCAAGCCCTCAAACACGCCCCCCGCGGGCGCCTCGACCCTCAGGGGCCGTACGCCGGCAGTCGCCATCCGCTCCAGCATGGCGCGGTGACGCGGCTCGGCGAACCACGTCAGGACTGAGTCCGCGAGCGCCTCGCCGACCTCGTCGAGCTCCAGGAGTTCCTCGCGCGTGGCCGCCGCGACGCCTGCCAGCGTGCCGAACGCACGCGCCAGGATCTGCGCGCCGCGCTCGCCGACTTCGCGGATGCCCAGCGCGACCAGGAACCGATCGAGGGGCCGGGTGCGCGCGGCCTCGATCTGCTCAAGCACGTTGCGCGCGCTCTTCGTGCCCCAGCGTTCCAGCCCGGCGAGCCGCTCCTCGTCGAGGCAGAACAAGTCCGCGGCGTCCTCGACGAGGCCCTCGCGGAGCAACTGCTCGATCTGCTTCTCGCCCAGCCCGCGAATGTCGAGCGCCCCGCGCCCTGCGAGGTGCGCCAGGTGGCCCTTGAGCTGCGCGGGGCAGGCGAAGTTTCCGCATCGGAGCGCAACCTTGCCCTCGGCACGGGCCAGCGCCGTACTGCACGCGGGGCACGCAGTCGGAATCTCGATGTCGTGCTCGTTGCCCGTTCGCGACTCGGGTAGCGCGCGGAGCACCTTCGGAATCACATCTCCGGCTCGTTCGAGCTCCACGACGTCGCCCACTCGCACGGCCAGGCGCTCAAGTTCATCGAGGTTGTGGAGCGTAGCGTGTTGGACGGTCACGCCGGCCAGGAACACGGGCTCGAGAATCGCGCGCGGCGTCACGACCCCCGTGCGCCCGACACTCCAGTCCACCGCGAGCAGGCGCGTCTGGGCGCGCTGCGCGGGAAACTTCCATGCCACCGCCCAGCGCGGTGAGCGGATGCGCATTCCCATGCGGTCTTGGAGCGTGGCGTCGTCCACCTTCACCACCACGCCGTCCAACTCGTAGGCGAGTGACTCGCGCTCGGCGGCCAATTCGCCGTACCGGGCGACGACGGCATCGGCTCCCGTCAGGACGCGAGCTTCGGGGATCGTGGGGAGGCCGAGCGCGGCCAGCGCGTCGATCAACTCACCTTGAGATCCGTAGGTTGTGCCCCGTACGCCGCCCAGGGCGTAGGCGAAGTACCGAATCGGCCGCGCCGCGGGAATGCTCGAATCGAGCATGCGGAGCGAGCCGGCCACGAAATTCCGCGGGTTGGCGAACGTGCGCGTGCCCGCTTCCTCGGCGGCGCGGTTGAACGCAAGGAAGTCATCCTTGCGGCAATAGCACTCGCCGCGCACGGCGATCCACTCCGGCACGCCCGGTCCCCGCAAGCGCTGGGGGATCGATCGGATCGTGCGCGCGTTGGCCGTCACGTTCTCGCCGACGAGTCCATCGCCGCGCGTCGCGGCGGCCACGAGCAGGCCTTGTTCGTAGATCAGCTCGAGACCCACGCCGTCGATCTTGGGCTCGACGCTGAAGGTGCGCGGCGCGTCGGACTTGAGGTACCGGTCACCCGACACCACCCACTCGCGAAAGTCATCCGCCGTCATCACGTTGTCGAGCGAAACCATGGGGCTCGGATGCGCATACGGTTCGAAGCCCGCGGCGACGGAGCCCGGCACGCGGCGCGTCGGGCTGTCATCCGTGAGGAGCTCCGGCCAGGTCGTTTCGAGTTCGACCAACTCGCGGTAGAGCTCGTCGTACTCCGAGTCCGCGAGCAGGGGATCGTCCAGAACGTAGTAGCGGTGGTCCGCTTCGCGGATCTGTGTGCGCAAGGCCGCCGCCCGCGCCCGCGCCTTCTCGGGTACCGCACTCGCCATGCTCGGGATCCTACCGGGGAAGTCGCGCCAATCCGCCTCGCCGTTCGTGGCGTGGGTGTACCATCGCCCGCTTCCCCCTTCGAATGGGCGCTCGGACGCGTGCGACCGTCCGCACCCACCCCACGCCGCATTGACCTGCCTATGCCCCTCGCCCAGACCCTCCTCCTGACGATCTACTACGTCCTGCTCGCCCTCGTCGCGGCGGTGATGCTCTATCGTGGGCTTCTCATCGTGCGCTACTACATGCGCCCGCGGGGCGACGAGCAGCCGGGGTCACGGTTCCCTGAGGAGCCGGTCGTCACAGTGCAGCTGCCGATCTTCAACGAGCAGTTCGTCATTGAGCGGCTGATCGATGCGATCTGCGCGTTTGATTGGCCGCGCGACAAGCTCGAGATCCAGGTGCTCGATGACAGCACGGACGCCACGGTGGCCGTGACGCGTGCGAAGGTCGCGGCCATGCGGGCCGAGGGGTTCGACATCAAGCACCTGCATCGCGTGGACCGGAGCGGCTACAAGGCCGGCGCGCTACGCGCGGCCACGCCTGAGGCTCGTGGCGACCTGCTGGCCGTCTTCGACGCCGACTTTGTGCCCACGCCCGACTTCCTGCGCCAGACGGTGGACTACTTCTGCGATCCGACCGTTGGCTTCGTCCAGACCCGCTGGTCGTATCTCAACCGCGGCTACGGAATGCTCACGCAGGGCATGGGCATGCTCATGGACGGGCACTTCACGCTGGAGCAGGTCACGCGCTCGCGCGGTGGGTACATCTTCAACTTCAACGGGACCGGGGGCATCTGGCGCCGGCAGGCCATCGAAGCGGCCGGTGGCTGGCAAGACGACACGATCTGTGAGGATACGGACCTTAGCTATCGCACGGCGCTGGCCGGCTTCCGCGGCGTCTACCTGCGCCACGTCACCAGTCCGAGCGAGTTGCCCGTGCAGATCACAGCGCTCAAGAGCCAGCAGCATCGTTGGGCCAAGGGCTTGACGGAGTGCTTTATCAAGTTGATGCCGTCGCTCTGGCAGAGCGACCTGCCGCTCAAGCGCAAGATCGAGGGCACCTTTCATCTCGGGGCTAATCTTGCCTTTCCGGCCAGCCTGTTCATGACGGTCATCGGCTTGCCGGTGATGCTCGTGCGCGTCGGGAGCGGAACCGGCGGCGGAATGAGCCAAGTCGTCGACTCGCTCGTGTTCCTGCTCGTGATCGTGACGCAGGTCCTCTTCTACATCGTGGCGACGCGCGAGTTGCACGACGATTGGGTACGGCGCATGCGCTACCTGCCGTTCTTCCCGCTCATCGGTGTGGGCCTGGCGGTGAACAACGCGCGCGGCGTGCTCGAAGCGATGACGGGGCTGCGCACGGAGTTCGTCCGTACGCCCAAGTTGGGCGTGTTGGGTCAGGACCGCGCGCTGGTGAAGAAGCGCGAGCGGACGTACACAGGCGGTCGCGACTTCTGGCAGGCCGTCGTCGAAATCGTATTGGGGCTCTGGTACGTGTGGATGGCGATCGTGCACGCGCGCGAGGGCCTGGTCATGGCCGCGATCGTGACCGCTATGTTGAGTCTCGGCCTCTTCGTGATGGGCGGCGCGACCGTGCGCGCCCTCGGGATTCGCCGCTCCGCCCAACGAGAGCAGCTTGCGACGCTCGAGGTCGGCGCCGTCTCCGGCTCTTAGGTCGCGCGCCTCACGCGAGATCCGGGCCCGCGCCCCCGGATCGCACCAAAGACTTGGGAAGTGTGAATGCCCGGCCGGAGCCGCCCGGGAGCAGCCCAGTCCCTAGGAATGGGGCTCTGCGGGCGAGCACAGCCGGCGGAGAGCCCGCCGAGGGGCCTTCGCGGCGCCGACGCCCGTTGAGCGCGCGCCACCCAAGGCGGAGAATCCGCGCCGATCGTTCAGCGCAAGGCCAACAAAGGCCGACAAGAAGACGCGGGCTCCTGCCATTCGGCCGAGGCTCGCCTGGAGAACGCATGGGTCGCATCCTGCTCGTCGAGGACGAAGAGTCGCTACGCGACGTCTTGTCTCGCTACCTCGAAGCCCATGGCCACCAGTGCGACTTCGCCGAAGACGGCGTAATCGGCGTCGAGCGGGTCACCGCCGCGCCTGGTCTGTACGACGTGATCATTAGCGACATCGAGATGCCGCGGATGGACGGGATCACCTTCTTGCGCCGGGTGCAGCCGTACATCGAATCGATCACGCCGTTCATGATCCTCACGGCATACGACGAGTGGCGCTACGCCATGGACGCCATCCGCCTTGGGGCCTGCAACTTCCTCCAGAAGAACCCCTTCGATCTTGCTGAGATCGCGAACGCCGTCGAGAAGGCGCTCGAGACGCGTGAGATGTACAAGCTGCGGATGAACCACCAGGAGCAGCTCGAGGCCGAGGTGCGTGAGAAGACCCAAGAGCTTCAGCGCACCTGCGATGGCACCGTGATGGCGCTCGCCGCCATGATCGAGGGCAAGGACACATCGACCCTGCGGCACCTGTTTCGCGTCCGCGAGTTCTGCCGCATGCTTGCTCGCGAGCTCGGATTGCCGGACAAGCGCCTCCGTGAGCTGGAATTGGGCTCAATGATCCACGACATCGGCAAGTACAGCATCCCGGATGCGATCCTCACCAAGCCCGGCAGTCTGACCGCCGAAGAGTGGGTCGAGATGCGCAAGCATCCCGAGAACGGCCGCGACTTCGTCCGCAACATTCCCTTCCTCAAGGGCGCCGAAGAGGTCGTGTACTGCCACCACGAGCGCTACGACGGTGGGGGCTATCCCCAGGGGCTCGCGGCCGAGGACATTCCGATCACGGCGCGCATCTTCTCGGTCGTCGATGCGTTCGACGCCATCGTCTCCGAGCGCTGCTACAAGCCCGCCCGTCCGGCGTCGGAAGCCATCTCTGAACTCCACCGCTGCTCCGGCACGCAATTCGACCCCGGTGTGGTCGAAGCCTTCGTGCGGATCATCCCGGCGATCGAGGCGCGCAGGGGCGACCTCGATGCCATGGTTCAGGCGCAGCTCGTGGCCATGGGCCTTGGCCGCGCCGAAGATCGGCCCGCCATACGCGATCGCATCGCCAAGTCCGCCTAGTCGGGGGTCTGGCTGGGGGCGCTCGAGACGCTTCGTCCTCCTCGCGTGGAAGCCCACGCGTCGTCGTCCTCATCGCCCCTCCGCTCCCCAGCCAGACCCCCGACCGCGTGCGGAGACGAGTGGGCGGCATTTGTTAGGGGCGCACCGGATTCCGGCGTGGCTCCGGGCGCCCGTCGGTCGATGGGAATGGCATGGGTGAATACCAGGCCCTCGAACCGACCCTCGACGCCCTCGTGTCGGGCAAGCGCGCCTCGCCCCGGCGCCCCGTCCATCTCGACGCCGTCGTCAAAGCCGCGCGCGGCGAGTTCCGCGGCGTGCTGCTCGACCTGAGCAAAGACGGCGCCCTCCTGTCGATCCCGATCACTGAGCTCAACCTCGGCACCGAAGGCCCCCTCGGACCCGCCGAACAGTTCGGCGTCCTCGAAGGGCACTTCCGCGACAGCTTCGACATCCACGTGCCCTCCTGTGGCGTCGTGGCTGAGTCTCAAGTCGTGCGGCTCCTCGTGAGCATGGAGCACTCCGAAGACTTGGCCATGGGCTGCCGCTTCGTACAAACGCTCTCGCCCGCGCAGCAGGCCAAGCTGGGACTGCTGGACGCGACCGATGCCCTCACGCCCTGGAACGAGGCCATCCTCCAGCACGATCTGCGCTGGGCCGCCGACCCCGCCCGGACCCGTGAGCGCACTCTTCTTCGACGACGAAGAAGCCGCCCGCGGGCCGCTGTTGCTGGGCTCTGTGATCGCGCTCGCCGAGCAGGCCGTGCTCGTACGACTGTTCGGGGAGGCCCGTGAGGAACTCCTGCGCACCTTGCAGGAACCCTTCGTCGCTGCGCGCCTCATGCATGGAACGCGCGCGCTACTTGAGGCTCAGACCACCGTCGTCACCGCGCGCTACGTCGATGCGCCGCGGCCGGGCGTCGAGGTACTGCTCAGCACCGACGGCCCGCTCCCGCGCCGCGTTCGCCGCGTCTTTCGACGCGCGTAGCGCGCGCTACTTCTTTGGCGGCTCGTCCTTCTCCGGCGCCTGCTCCAGCAGCGGCGAGAAGCGGTAGTACGACTCCAACGCCAGAATCGACATGGCGGTCGAGAACAGTCGCCCGCCGTTCAAGACGGCTGTGTCGGGATCCCATGAGCCGACGAGGTCCGGCGGAGAAGTGCGTTGCTTCTCCGTGTACATCTTCTTGATCTTCTCGTTCCAGGCGCGCCAGTAGCGGCCGCCCATCTGGTGCATGGCGAGCGTGCCGTAGTACCAGTAGTAGTGGTACCAGGCGATCGCCATGCCCTTCTCGAGGCCTTCCATCCAGCGTGGGAGGAAGTCGATCAGGTAGTTCGCGGAGCCGATCATGTAGGGATGGCTGCGCTTCCAGCCCATGAAGAAGCGGCACACCATGCCGACCGCCGTCATGGACGTCATTTGCAGTGCCGACTTCTCGGAACCTGAAAGCTCGAGGTAGCCGGTGAACGCCTTGTAGTAGCGCCGGTTGCCTACCTCGTAGTCGTAATCCGTCGATAGATCGTCGGGGACCTCTTCCTCGCCTGTGATGTCGAACGCGCAGCGCTCGAGCCAGCTGTCGATGCCGTCCCAAGAGCGCTGCGCCACATCCAGGCCGATCAGGTCAGCCATCTTCGTGGTCATGAGCACCCATGAAGTGCACGACGTGTCGCTCTGGATGTAGCGCGGGCCGTAGCGCCAGCCGGCGCCAGCCGTTTGCACGCGGACCAAGTAATCGATTCCCCACTGCGCGGGCTCAGCGAGTTTGTCGTCACCAGAGAGGCCATACGCCTCAGTGATGCCCCAAATGCCCATGCCGATCAGATACGCGAAGATCCAGCTGGAGTCGCCACCACCGGTGACCGGGAAGCCGCCGTCGTAGTACTGCGTGGCGGCGAGGAACTCACTAGCGCGTCGAATCGTCTCGCGATACTTGCCCGAGCTGCCGTTGTAGCCCGCGCCGAGGAACGCGAGGAGCGACAGGCCCGTGTAGGCCGGCTCGCAGCCGATGACGCCCCCGAAGCCCTTCTCGTTGCCGTCCCAGCTGCCCACGGGATGCTGCTGAAGCTCGAGCCAGCGCAGGCCGCCCTCGACCGCGCGCTCGGTGCTCTGCGTCAGTCCATACAGGTTGCCCTCAATGGCCGCGCGGCGGTTCTTCGTGCGGTTGAACTCCTTCACGCGCGGCGCGAGCGGCTTCTCCGCCTTTGCCATCCACGCCGCCCAGCGGTCCGGCTTGCGCCCGAACCGGTGGCCCGTCAGGCGCTCCAGCGAGAACTCCACCTCGCGCAGCAGCTCCTCGCCGTAGTCCTCGTTCTCGACGATCGAGACGAGGAAGTTGTAGGCGTCCATGTGGCGGATGTAGCCGAGCGCGCGCACACAGCGCATGTCGACGTCCCTGGCTCGCTTGCGCGGCTTGACGGCTTCGCTCAACTCCTTGACGGCGTCGGCCGGCTTGACGTTCTCGAGTGCGCGCGCCGCGAACATGTGCTTCGTGCGGTCCTTCTCGAACATCGCGACCTTGACGAGGTCGCTGTACGCGCGTTCGCAGGCGAAGAGGCCGCACAGCTCCATGGCGGTGGTGGCCGTGTCGAAGTCGGAGTCGTTCACCGTGGAGGGCAGCTTCTCTTGCACCTTGGGCTGGGCAATCTTGCCGAAGCGGATCAGGCCTTGGCGCGCCGCGTCGCGGACTTCCCAGTCCCGCTCCGTCTGCACGAGCTGGATCAGGCGCTCGATGACCTCGTCAGGCACTTGCAGGCCCGGATCCCGCATGTCGTCGGCCTTCTTCTCTTCCTTCTTCTCTGAGTGCGGTGTGACCTCGCCGCGCTCGATCTTCTCTTCTTCGCCCCGCTTGATCTTGTGCCAGGCGCGCCACGGCAGGCGACCGAGCGCCAAGACCGCCGCGTCCCGCACGTCCTTGTTCGAGTTGCGGGAGAGACTCAGCAACTCGCTCACGTCCTTGAGCGTCGAAAGCTCGGTGATGGCCTTGAGGTTGGCCTGCTTCGTCTCACGCTTCGGAGCCTTGGTTGCCACGTGCACGAAGGACGAGATGCCGCCTTCGTAGCCGATGTGCTTCAAGGCCCACACGCCGTACAGGCCGTCGTACTCGTCCTTGCTGGTTCGAACGAGAGACTCGAGCGGCTCGATGAAGTCCTTGCTCCCGAGTCGGCCCGCGGCGCTCGCCGCTGCCGTCCGAATCTCAGGCGAGCGTCCCTTGAGGGCCTTGGCCACCGCGGCCACGACCTCCCGGAAGGGGGCCTCCTTCGTGATGACGAGACCGCCGCACATGAACAAGGCCTCGACTTGGACTTCCGGCTTCCGGCGGCCTGAGGCGAGATGTGCGAGCTCTTCGTCTAGGCGCGGATGTCCCCACGTGCCGAGGACGCGAGCCAGGTTGCGCTGCTGCCCGTCGTCTTTCGTGTCCACCATCCCCTTGAACTCTTTCTGGAACCTCTTGTCCTTGAAGAGTTGCTCCTCGACCTCCTCGGGCCTGAGGTTGGCGAGCGCCTCGCCACAGGCGATGGCGAGGTGGGGGTACGGGGTTCCGATGCCGGTCTCAAGCAGGGGGATGGCGGTGGTGATGTCGCGCCGCTCGATGATCTCCGTGAGGGTTTGGAACACCTCGTCGGGATCGTTGCGCGACAGCTTCTTCATCCACTCATCAGCCTTGGCCGCGCTCCGCTCGGCCGGCAGGAGCACCAGCAGGACGGTCAGAAGGAGGACGAGGACCGGGGCTAGAATGCGCAACGTGACGGCTCCAAATCGAAGAGCGGCATTGTAGGCGCCCGGGCAACCGGGCGGTTAGCCCCCATGTTGCCTCAAGCGGGCTCCCCAGGGCCGGAATGGGGCCGCGTCCCGGGGCTCTCGCCCCAAACGGCCGTTCTCCGTGGCGAATCATCGCCCACGGCGTTTCCATAGGGGTCCGTGGTGCCAGCCGGTGCCCTGCCGAAGGAGATATGCGATGCGACTTTTTCACTTCCGTGCCCAGTTGGTCACCGCGGGATCGGCTCTGCGGCCGATCCGTGTCACTGCAGGATCGGCCCTCCGGCCGATCCTGGGGCTCGCTGTCTGTGCCGCGCTTGCCGTGCTCGTCGCCGCGCCGGCCCAGGCGGACACGCTCGAGCTGACCGATGGGCGGCTCGTCGAGGGCCTCATCATTCCGGACAAGCACCCCGAGCACGGCGAGGGCGTCTACGTGGTCAGCCGCTTCGGTCCGACATTCGTGCCCAAGGCCGACATCAAGGCTCGCCGGGAGGCCCAGCCGGTCGACGCCCAGATCCGGGCCTACCTCGGCCAGCTCAAGGACGGCGACATCAAGAACCGCGTGCGCCTCGCGTCGTGGATGCTGGACCTGGGTCGCGAGGAGGAGGGCCGCGAGCTGCTCAGCCAGATCCTCGACTGGGATCCTGAGTGTCCGGCCGCCCACAAGTTGCTGGGCCACGAGCGCTATCGCGGGCAGTGGGTGACCCACGACGAGGCCCAGACGGCACGGGGCCTGGAGAAGCATGGCGACAGCTGGTACACGCCCACCGAGTGGCAGAACGTGGCCGACGCTGACAAGCGCCAGGCCGCCGAGGCCGAGAAGGCCGCCGCGGCCCGGGCCCGCGAGTTCGAGGTGAACCAGGCCGTCCGCCTCGCCCTGAGCCCCGACCCGGCAGTGCGCTCCCGCGGGCAGGCCCGTCTGGAGGCCCTGGCCAAGGAGTACGACTCCGAGAAGGTGCGCACGCTCATCGCCGGCGTGGACGAGTACCTCGTCACGCTCGACGAGCTGCGGCGCAAGGCCGCCGCCATGAGTGGCCCCGTCGGCGTCACGTCTGGCGGGATGGTCATGGGCGAGATCCGCGCCACGCTGAGCAAGCTGAAGCGCCCGATTCCCGTCTTTCAGACGAACCTCGCGGCCGGTCCAATCGGCGCCAACGCCCCGGTGAGCATCCAGCTCCCGGAGCTCGAGGTCATCCGCGTTATGAGCACCATGGCCGTGCCTGCCCTCGTCGACGACTAACCCGCGACGTAAGCGCTCACCCACCCTGCCGAGCACGTACGGCTTCGTGGATGCGGGGCGTGGGATTGCCGTCGTCGTCCT
>JAQBWE010000337.1 GCA_027625315.1 Planctomycetota bacterium | reverse complement strand
CGGGAGGGCGGCGAGCCACGCGGCACCGGTGAGCCAGATCAGCGGGGCGGTGCCGGTCCACCAGCCGGAGGCGACGCCCAGCAGCCACGCTGCGCCGAGCACCATCGCCGCCAGCCCTGGCAGCACCATCGCCGCCCCCACGAAGGCCAAGTGGCCGAGCAGATCGAGTCCGCGCGGACTGGGCAGCGCGACAGCAGCCGGCGCGAGGAGCAGCCAAGCGAGGGGGAGGGCGCCGCCGATCCACGCACTCCTGCCGAGCGCCAGCCAGGCGAGCGCGCCGGTGAGGACGGCCATCCACACCAAGCAGGCCACGATAAACGACCAGCGGTAGCCACGGTGCAGGTCGGGGTCGCACGCGCAGGCCATATCGTGGATGGGCGGCGAGAGGATGCGGCGGTTGAAGGCGACGGTGCGGTAGTCATGCCGACCGAGCCAAGCCAACGGCCCGCGCGCGATCACCGGGACGAACGCCCGCAGAGCTCCGCCACCCAGCAGCCACAAAATGCCGTCGTAGCCCGTCCGAATCGCGCCGGTCCCAGGCTCGAGTACGGCCATCTCGTTGTGCACGCCGGCGGCCAGCAGTGCGATCTGGCCATCGGCGTCGAAGTCCTCGAGCGCACGTCGTTCGGCCGACCCAACGAGCCACCGGCGTTCCACCAGCCGGCTGGCCCGTGTGCAGAGGGCGCATGCGCCGTCGTACACGAGGATCTTCGGAGCAACGGGACCGGCGACCATCGCTCCCTTGTACGTCCGAGCCGTTCGGAGTGACCGGACTTTAGGCAGTGGGTGTCGTCCGCAGCCGGCCGATCGTGTGGTCGTAGACCCCGAGCACGTTCTCCCAGCGGCGGATGGCGATGTCGGCGAGGAACAGCAGCAGGAACAGCACGAGCAGCCACGGCGTGAGATCGACGTAGCGTGCATGGCCCGCGGCGAGGGGTTCCAGTGTTGTCGTTTCGCCCGCAAGCACGCGGCCATTCGTCGTGCGCGTCAGGGCGGCGAGTCGCTCGTCGTCCACGCGCGCCGATACGGCTTCGCTCGAGACGTTGTAGACCAGGCCCGCCGACACGAGGTCTGAGCCGGTGCGAGCGCGGACGAGGTAGACGCCGGGATCCTCCGGCCGGAAGCGGCCCTCGTAGCGGCCCGGACCCACTTGTTCCAAGCGCATGCTGCGCACGGTGCGCATGGCTGAACCGAGGGCGCCCTGCGGCACGAAGTACACGTCGGCCCGCACATCGGCGGCGTGCTTATAGGCCGCGGCGCTCTCGAACACATCCACGACGACCCGCGCGCCACGGGCGTCGCGTTCGAGGTGGACGTCCATGTTGCGACCCTGCGGGTTGCGGGCCATCTCGCGCAGGACCTGACCCCAGAACTGGCTGTAGCCAGGCCAGCCCGCGATCCAGAGGGCCGCCCAGCGCGATTTGCAGTCGGACGTGAACGCCGTGACCTTGCCGAGTCCGAAACGCCAGTGCGCCAGTAGCGGATCGCCCAGGTCCGTGACCAGGGGCACCTGCGTGGTGGCCTTGCGAATCGTCTTGACGTAGCCGAGGAGCTCAGGCGCCTCTGCGGCATCCCAGCCCACGAGCATCGGATGCGATTCCACCTGCTGCGGGCGGAAGGCCTCCTCACGCACGAGCTTGCCCAGGTGCGTCGCGGCATCCTGCGTGAAGATGCGCGGGATGCTGGCGGGATCGACCGTGGCGTAGTGCTTGCCACCGCCGGCTTGGGCGATGCTGGCCATGAGTTGGTTGTCGGCACCGGAGCCGACGCCCACGGTGGAGATCGTGATCTCGTCGGCGTGGGCTTGCTGCGCGAGCTGTTCGTAGCCTCCACCCTGCGTGCGGCCGTCGCTCAGCACAATCATGTGCTTGACGCGCGCCTGAATGCCGCGCAGGGCCTCGTAGGCCGCAGACATGCCGGGATAGATGTTGGTGCCGCCACCCGCGTCGAGCGTGGCGATGCGTGCCTGGATGTCGCCCTTCTGGCCCGCGCGCATCATCGGAACGGTCCAGTGGGCATTGCTGTCAAACGCCACGACGCCGATGTGGTCCTTGGCCGAGAGCATGTCGGCCGTCGCGATGGCCGCCGACTTACAAATCTCGATCTTCTGCCCCTGCATCGATCCGGAGCGGTCAATGACGAGGCAGAGCGCGGTGGAGTAGCGCTCCTCCTTGTCCGGCGGCTGCATGCGCACCGGCAGGATGTCCTCGATGGGCGTGCGGTAGTAGCCTCCGACGCCGAAGCTCCGTAGGCCGCCGATCATCAGGAACCCACCACCGAGCTGTTCCACGTAGTCGTGGATGAGCGTCATCGTGCGGTCGCTCAGCTGATACGCAGGGACGTCGCTGATCACGATGCCGTCGTACGCCGCGAGCTCCTGCAGGCTCTGCGGAAAGGACTCCGGCGGCCGCTCGTGCAGTCGAATGCCCTCCTTGGCCATGGCGTCGGTCAGGAAGTGCGCCTCGTCGGGTTCGCCCTCGACCAGCAGCAGCAGGGGCCGGCCGCGCACCTCGACGAGACTCATGGCCTTGACCTGCCCCCTCTGAGTGTGCCACCTGGTAACTCACAGGGTGCCCGCCACGGCC
>JAQBWE010000336.1 GCA_027625315.1 Planctomycetota bacterium | reverse complement strand
CTGCGCCGACGGCGGCGGCGCAGACGGCGGCGGGGCGCGCCGTCTGCATCCTGGTCCTCGGCGTCATCTGCGGGCACGACGCGAGCGGGTGCTGCCGCGGTCGGGGCGCGAGCGGCCTCACGCGGTGCGGGGGTCGCCGCGATGGCGTCTTCCATCACGACGGGATCGGGGCCTTGGTCTACGGGCTCGGCGCCGCGGCGACGGCGACGGCGGCGACCGCGACCGCGCCGACTCCAGGCCTCGAGCGCGAGACTCGCCGCCTCCTGCTCGGCTTCCTTCTTCGTCGAGCCAGAAGCACGACCCCACTCCTGGCCGCGGATGATCGCCGCGACGACGAACTCCTTGGCGTGGTCGGGGCCCTCGGCCTCCACCGTGCGGTAGGTCGGCGTCACGCCGACCGATTGCTGCACCTCGTGCTGGAGGAGGCTCTTGTAGTTCTTCGCGCCGCGGTCGTTGAGCTCGTCATCGAGGGCATCGCCCATGTGCCGCAGCACGAACTCGCGCGCGGGGTAGTAACCCGCGTCCAGATAGATCGCGCCGATGATGGCCTCGACGAGATTGGCCACGACGCTCGCGGGCAGCTTGTCGCGCCGACCGACGCCGCGCGCGAACTCCGCAAACCGCGGCAGGCCGAGGCGCTGAGACGTTTCGAGGAGCGCGCTACGCGACACGACGGCCGACTTGATGCGCGTCAGGTCGCCCTCGCTCTGATCGGGCAGGAGGTGGTAGAGCTCTTCCGTCACCGTCATGCCGAGCACAGAATCCCCGAGGAACTCGAGGCGCTCGTTGCACTCACGATCCGGCGAACGCAGTGAACTGTGCGTCAGAGCCGTCTCGAGCAAGCGCTGGCTGGTGAAGAAGTAGCCGATCACGTGCTGGCACTGGGCCAGCCGGTTGTCGTTCGATTCCACGGGGATAGTTCCAGCAGGGACGTCGGTGGCGCGCGGTTCGCGCTCCGTGGCGCATAGGGCGCCTCCCGCGACGATCGTCCTGACCGCCACGGACGGCTGCCGGCGGGGAGGCCCCGGCGACGCTGCGGCAGGGGAGACCTCGCCGCGGCGGGGCCGACTTCGGGACGGGGCCCACTCGTCAGCAGCCGTTCAAGCCCCCACCGTAGCGCGCCGTGTCCCCGGGGCAGACGATTACCTCGCGATGGCCGGGAGAGCCACCGAACCGCGCTCTCAGGCAGGCGCGCAGAGCCAAGCCCGGATCCTCCGGGTCCCAGGTCTGGACACGCGCGGGGTCAATGGCGGAAGTGGCGATGGCCGGCGAACCACATCGCGATGTCGCGCGCGTCGCAGAGCGCAACGGCCGCATCATCGTTGCGCGACCCCCCCGGCTGCACGACAGCCCGCGCGCCGACCGCCAACGCGACCTCGATCGCGTCGTTGAAGGGGTAGAACGCATCGCTGGCGACGACGCAGCCGGCCAGGCTCTCGCCACTCTCAGCGGCGAAACGCTCAGCGCGCGTGACGGCAATCTCCGTCGCTTCGACCCTGCTCATCTGTCCCGCACCGACGCCGACGGCGCGGCCGCCCTTGGCCAGCACGATGGCATTGCTACGTACGTGCTTGCACACGCGCCAGGCGAAGTCGAGATCGCGGGCTTCCGCGGCGTCGGGCGCGCGCTTCGTGACCGCGCGCGGCGCATCGTCGCCGAAGGCCTGACGATCACGCGTCTGCACGAGGAGGCCGCCATCAATGCTGCGCACGTCATGACCGAACGGCGGCGTCGCCGCCGTGCCCGCATCGAGCAGGCGCAAGCTCTTGCCCCAGGCCGGCGCACCCTCGGAAGTGAACACCTCCGGCACGCCAGCTTCCACTCCGGGAGCGATCGCCACCTCGAAGAACCGCGCCTTCACGGCCATCGCGCGCGCCACCTCGAGCGTCAGCGGCCGATTGAAGGCCACGATACCGCCGAACGCGCTGCGCGGATCGCAGGCGACGGCGCGCTCATAGGCCGCGTCCAGCGTGTCAGCAATTGCGGCGCCACAGGGATTGGCGTGCTTGATGACGACACACGCAGGCTGGTCGAATTCGCGCACCAGCGCCCACGCCGCATCAACATCGCCGTAGTTGTTGAACGAGATCGCCTTGCCGCCGATGAGACGGGCCGCGGCGAGCGAACCCTCAGGGGCAAGCGGATCGACATACACCGCCGCCTCCTGGTGCGGATTCTCGCCGTAGCGCAAACTTGCGGCCCGGACGGCCGGCCCCATGGCCAACGGCAGGATGTCGCCCTCTTGCTCGCCGAACCAACGCGCGATCGCGGCGTCGTACGCGCCCGTGCGCGCGTAGGCGGCGGAGGCGAAGCGGCGGCGCAGCCCCAAGGATGTCGCACCGTCGTTCGTCTCCAACTCGGCGCACAGGTCGTCGTACTGACCGGGATCCGTGACGATCGTGACCCAGCGGTGGTTCTTCGCGGCGCTGCGCACCATCGAGGGCCCGCCGATGTCGATCTGCTCGATGACGTCGGCAAACGCGACACCCGCTCGCCGCACGGTGGCCTCGAACGGATAGAGATTGCACACGACGAGGTCGATGCCAGCGATGCCATGTTTCGCCATGACCGCGGCATCCACGTCGCG
>JAQBWE010000053.1 GCA_027625315.1 Planctomycetota bacterium | reverse complement strand
GCCGCCCGGAGGGCAAGCGCCGCGGGCAGCAACACCACGGACTCGCCGGGGCGCTGCTCGAGCCGCGCGCCATAGCGGCCGAGGAGCCGGGTCACGCCGGGCGGCTCCGCCAATCGCGAGGCGCCGCCGTGACCCACCCGCAGGCGCAGGTAGCGGCCGGGGGCGTCCGGGCCGTCGTGCCGCACCTCATCGGCGTGGATGTGGATGCTGCCCCCGCCCGGCAGGGCCTGGGCCGCCTCGACCGCGAGCGCCGTGACGAGTTGCCACAGTCCCGCGGGCGTGAGCGCCACCGCCGGCAGGTCCTCGGGCGCCTGCAGGTCGATCGTCACGCCGGCACCGAGAGTGCGCGCGAGGATGGCGACGGCCTCCCGCAGCGGCCCAGCCGGTTCGAGCGCCTCGCCCTCGAAGGTGCGCGCGTGCGCCACGGCGAGGATGCCGTCGGTCAGCATCCGCACGCGCTCGACGGACGCCAGCGCCAGATCCAGGCGTCGCAGGACATCCGGACGCTCATCGCCCAGCGCCATCCGGGCCAGCTCGACGTAGCCGAGAATCACGCCCAGCACGTTGTTGACGTCGTGGGCCGCGCCGCCGGCCAGCGCGCCCAAGGCCGCGAGGCGCGCCTCCTCGTCGTCCGCCGTCGGCGAATCAGCTTGGTTGAGGCCCCGCTCCAGATTCGGCTCTGCCATGCCCCCAAGGTCACCCCCCGCGCTGTGGGGGGCAACCTCCTCTTCTCCAGAAAGTTGCCGCGGCGGAACCCTAGGGCCTCCGCGACCCGGCGGCCAGCGGGATGTGGCGCTCATCTTCAAAAGTCGCAAACAACCGGCTGGGGGCCGCGCCGGTGCCGGAGATCGGCGGGGGGGCCGCGCCGGGTACCCTGCGCCAGCCATGGCCACTCAAATCGACATTCGGGGGCGTGACGTCGTCACGCTCGACACCTTCAGCGCGGAGGAAATCCGCGCCATCACCGCCCGCGCCCGCGCCCTGAAGGACGCCCCGCCGGGGACCCCCCTGGCGGGCCACTCGCTGGCGATGGTGTTCTTCGAACCCTCCCTGCGCACCCGCGCTTCGTTCGCGATCGCGTTCGGCAGCCTGGGCGGGACGGTGATTGATCTGGTCGCCGGGCGCGACCTCTGGCCGCTCGAGATGCGCGAAGGCGCCGTCATGGACGACCTGGCCGACGAACACGTGCGCGACGCCGCGCGCGTGCTGTCGGAGTACGCCGACGTCATCGCCATTCGCGCGCTGGCGCACCAGGGCGACTGGGCGCAGGCGCGGCGCGACACGATCATCGTTTCGTTCCAGAAGCACGCTGGCGTGCCCATCTTCAACATGGAGAGCGTGCTCGATCACCCGTGCCAGGCCTGGGGTGACGCGCTCACGATCGAGGAGGCGCTCGGCGAGCCGCGCGGCCGCAAGATCGCACTCGTCTGGACGTACCACCCGAAGGCCAAGCCGCTCGCCGTGCCGCACGGCGTCGGCGTGATGGCCACGAAGCTCGGGATGGACCTCACCGTCGCACGCCCGCCCGGCTACGACTTCGACCCGTCGATGCTGCAGACGATGCGGCACGCGGCGGACTCGTCCGGCGGATCGATCCGCTTCGTCGAGGACTCGGCCGAGGCCGTCGAGAACGCGGATGTCGTGTACGCCGCCTCCTGGGGCAGCATCGATTTGCATGCCGACCGTGATGCGGAGCGCGCCCTGCGCGATGGGCATCGCGATCGACGCATCACGAGTGCGCTGATGGCGAGCACGGATGGCGCGCGGTTCATGCACGCCATGCCCGTGCGTCGCAACGTCGAAGCCGACGACGCTGTGATCGACGCCCCGGGCAGCCTCGTGGTCCAGCAGGCCGGCAACCGCCTGCACATCCAGCGTGCGCTGTTCCGCGGCGTGCTGGGGGTGTGATGGACAGTGGGCCGCTGGACAGGCCTGCGCCTCAAAGCAGCGCTAGCCCGCGGGACAGCGCTAGCCCGCGGGACAGCGTTGCCCCGCAAGACAGGGGCGGACGCTCACTGCGCTGGCGGCTGGGCTTCATCCTCGCCGGTGTGGCGCTCGCCACCGTCGGCGTCGTGCTCGTGATCTGGCCGCAGGTCCTCGCCTGGGTCATCGCGAGCGGGTGCCTCGGCCTGGGCGCCCTGCTGGTCCTGTCGGGGATCTGCGCGCGAGGTCGCTGACAGGCCGTATCCTGGGTCTCGAACTGGAGTGGACGCCGTGGCCGACAAGGACTGCAAACTACCGGAAAACGTGCCCGGTCGGTTCTACGTGGACGATCAGTGCATCGACTGCGACGCGTGCCGCGAGACGGCCCCGAACCACTTCATGCGCAGCGAGGAGAAGGGTTACTCCTACGTCCACCGCCAGCCGGATCTGAGCGACGTAGAAGGCGTCGAGCTTTGCCGCGAGGCGCTCGAAGGCTGCCCCGTAGAAGCGATCGGCGAAGACGGCGCCTCTTAGTCGCGTCGCGCCGCGTTAGTGTCCTGCGCCAGAAGTTCGCTGCCATAGCAGGTGAGGAACTGGGGGCGAGGCGAATGCAGAACCGAGGCCCCAAGCGCGGCTTTGCCGCGCTTGGGTCCCGACTACAGTGCGACCGGCTCGTGCGCGCTGCGCTAGCTCGCGCGCGTAGCTCGCAGGGAGTCAAGCGCGGCTTTGCCGCGCCCGGGAGTCGGATCGCTTCCAGCCCAGTCCGCCGCACGTCCGAGATGCAACGGAACTTCGCGCTCACCACACTAGCGGAGTTTCTTCGACTCCTTGGCCTCAGCAACCTGAGCGGCCGCGACCTTCTCGCACGTGTCCACAAGGACGTCCACGTCGGCCTTGTTCTTCTCGAGCCACTCGCGCGCCTCGATGCCGCCGCTGAACTTCTCGCCCGTAAGGTCGAACATGACCTCGAGCACGAGCGGACCGATGTCGCGCTGGCTGCGAGCGGCGCGCTTGCCCTTGCTCGCGTTCGCCGCCTGCTTCTCCTTGCCGATCTTTTCGGCCATCTTCTGGTCGTGATCGCCGGCGGTGCCGGTGTCGTAGTTCACCTCGACGCCGTCCCACGATGCGCCCTTCTCGAGCTTGAGCGCCTTCATCAGACGAACGATCTCTTCGATGAAGCGGTGGTCCTTCAGTTCGGCGATTGTGACCAGCGCGTTCTTCTTGACCGCGTAGTCGTGATGGCCCATGAGCTCAATCAAAGTGTCCTTCGCGCCGAGGTAGCCCAACTCACCGATCGCGGCGAGGCCAGCCATGAGATAGGTGGGGTCCTTCGACTGGCGCTTCATTGCCGCCAGGATCGCCTCGCCGGCGTAGCCGGGAATGCGGCGCTGCTGCCCCATCTGCAATACGGCCGAGGTGCTGATGTCGACCGAGCGGTTCTTCGAGAGCTTCGTCAACTCGTCGACGATCTTCGGGTGCTGCGTCTTCGCGAGCTCGCGGATCGCCATGTCCTGCGTCGCCAGCTTCTCGTCGCCCTTCGTGCCCCGCGCCTTGTACGCCTCCTTGAAGATCTCGAGCGCGGCGTCGACTTCTTCGTCGGTCGCAAGCTCAGGGATGGCGGCTTCGGCAGGCTCCTGCGGCTCCTCCGCGAACGCGGGGTAGACGAACACCAACATCAGCGTCAGGAGGGCGAATAGGGTGCGGGGCATAGGGGGCTCCGTTTCCGTGGCCCCCCATCGTACCAACCCGACGCCCGCCGGCGGCGCCCACCCCGGGCGAACGTCCCTACTCGTAAGCGCTCACCTCCCATACGCGGCTACGCCGCGTATGGGGCCCGACTACAGGGCGCTCAGGTCATGCGGGCTGCGCCAGCTCGCCCGCGTAGTTCGGTCGGGACCCCGTTCCTCAGAGACCGCTCCCCACGAACCCGATCGCCTTCGTCCGAGCCCTCATCCTGCTTCCGGACGGGGTTGAGCCAGCCGAGTCGGCTTCTCCACTTCGGAATGAGGTGAGCGGTTACCCCTACTCGTAGTAGTTGCGGTAGATCCCGCCCGTCTCGGCCGCCATGGTCTCGAGCATGGAGTAGGGATGGGTCAGGATGCCGACGGTGTGGACCCGCACCATCCGCATCCGGGCTTTGAGCCCGATGGCGGCCGCGATCACGTCGGCGTCCTTGAGCTCCCCCACGGTCGGCTGGTTGCAGGTGATGAAGACGATCTCGTCGGGGCCCTTCTTCCAGGCCTTGGCGTCGGCGTCGCCCCCCAGGTCGAGCGCGGCGGTGAGCGCACCGTAGGTGTTGATGCCGTCGTCGGGGGTCATGCCGGTGAAGAGCTCTTCCACGAGCTTGCGGCTCGCCGCGCTCGAGGGCGAGAACTTGCCGAACAACGGCTGCACGCTGGCATTGAACGCGATCAACTCGAACTGCTGGCCGCGTTCGATCTTGCCGATCGCACGCGTCAGGTGGGCCTGGGCGAACTGGCCGACGGTCAACAGTCGCGTGGCGAGCAACGGCACACCGCCCGGCACCGCGCACAACTCGAGCAGTCGATCGCCAGTACCGAAGTTGTGCGGGTCGCCTGAGCGCAAGCTGTTGTCGTAGATGAACACGATGCGTCGGCCGTAGAGCGGGATGCCGAAGACCGCGGGCGGCCAGTCGCGCTTCTTGGCGACCGCGGCGTCCACGGGCTTGCCTTCCGCGACGAGCTTCCACGCGGCGAGGTTGTCGCCGTGGTCCTGCTCGTGGATCTCGGCAAGGGCGCGCAGGATCGCGCCGCGATCCACACCGTCGGCCTCGGCCAGCGCAGCAATGAGCGCCTTGGTCACCTCGGGGGCCTTGAGTGCATCCGGCACCGGCCAGCGGAAGTCCTTCGGCGTCGGCTTGCCGTCTTTGGGTTCGGGCGGCGGCGGCTGCGCAATGTTGGCGAGCGCCAGGGCCGCGGCGCGCCGCACCTGCCAGTCCTTGCGGCCGAGGAGCGCGACAAGGTGCGGGATGGCCTCGTGGACTTCCTTCTTCCCCAGCGCGAGCGCCGCCTGCGCGGCCGCCGGACCATCCTTGTCTTGCACGACCTCGAGCAGGATCGGCGCGGCGGCCGTGCCTCGCTGGCGGGCCAGAGCGAGCAACACGAGCATTTTGCGGCTGCCGCGCGCCTTGCGCGCCTCCGTGACGAGCTGCGCCTGGGCATCCTCGGTCCCCAACCCGCCCAGCACGCGCAACCCCACGAGTTGGACCGCCGGGTTGGGCTCGCGCTCGAGCGCATCCAGAACCGCCCGCGCGACGGCGCCGCTGTCGTAGTCCGCCACGCGCATGTACGCCTCGCGGCGCTCCTCCCACACCTCGGTGCGCAGCGCCTTCTTGAACGCGTCGATGGCGTCGTCGGTGGCGTCGGCGCACGCAGTCGTCGGTGCCGGCGCGCACAGCACGAGGGCTAGTAGGAGGAGGAGCCGATGCGGGGCCTTGCGACGCATGATCGCCCCAGGGTAGCGCGGCGGGGAACGGAGGGATCCGGGTACCCTGACCGCCCAGGAGGCATGCATGTTCGACACCGTGCGCGGGCCGCTCCAAGCGGAGCTCGCTGACATCGAGGACGCCGGACTTCTGAAGCGCGAGCGCATCATCGCGAGCCCGCAGGGCGCGCGCATCCGCGTGGCGGACGGGCCGGAGGTGCTCAACTTCTGCGCCAACAACTACCTGGGGCTCGCGAACCACCCGGCCCTGGTCGAGGCCGTGCGAGCGACCCTCGATCAGCGCGGCTTCGGCATGGCGTCGGTGCGCTTCATCTGCGGCACGCAGGACCAGCACACTGAGCTGGAGGCACGCCTCGCCACGTTCGTCGGCCAGGAGGCCGCGATCCTCTACACCTCGTGCTTCGACGCCAACGGCGGCCTGTTCGAGGTGTTGCTGGGCGAGGAGGATGCGATCGTCTCGGCGGCGCTCAACCACGCATCCATCATCGACGGCATCCGGCTCTGCAAGGCGCAGCGCTACCGCTACCGCCACGACGACATGGCCGACCTCGACGCGCAGCTCACGGCGGCGCGGGCGGCGGGCGCGCGGCGCATCCTCGTGGCCACGGATGGCGTGTTCTCGATGGACGGCGATATCGCCAACCTGCGCGGCGTCTGCGACGCGGCGGAACGCCACGGGGCGATGGTCATGGTGGACGACTCGCACTCGACCGGCTTCATGGGCAAGACGGGACGGGGCACGCCGGAGCACTGCGGCGTGACGGACCGCATCGACATCATCACGTCCACGCTGGGCAAGGCCCTGGGCGGCGCCTCGGGCGGGTTCACCGCGGCGCGCAAGGAGATCGTGGATCTGCTACGGCAGCGCTCGCGGCCGTACCTCTTCAGCAACACGGTCGCCCCGCCGATCGTGGCGGCCTCGCTCGCGTGCATGGACCTGCTCAGTTCGACGACTGCGCTGCGCGACAAGCTCGAAGCCAACACGATGCAGTTCCGCAACGGCATGACCGCCGCCGGTTTCGACATCCGGCCGGGGGTGCATCCGATCGTCCCGATCATGCTCGGCGACGCGCGCCTGGCGATGGGGATGGCCGACGCACTACTCGCCGAGGGCATCTACGTGATCGGGTTCTCGTTCCCGGTCGTGCCCAAGGGTCAGGCGCGCATTCGCGTGCAGATCTCGGCCGCGCACGAGCCAGCCGACATCGACAAGGCGATCGCAGCGTTCACGAAAGTCGGCCGCGCCCTGAGCGTGCTCTCGGCCTAGTGTGGGGAGCGCGAAGTTCCGTTGCATCTCGGACGTGCGGCAGCCTGGTCTGGGGGCGATCAGGCCGCTTCGTCGTCCTCGAGTGGACCGGCCACGAGTCGTCCTCCTCATCGGCCTTCCGCGCCCCAGCCAGCCCGCCGACCGCTGTCGAGCGGGCCTCGGTTCTGCATCCGCCTCGCCCCCAGTTCCTCACCTGCTATGGCAGCGAATTTCTGGCGCAGGACACTAGTCGCGTACCTCGTGGCGCTGCTAGATACGCTCGACGAGGGCGGCGATGCCAAGGCCACCGCTGATGCAAAGGGTGGCCACACCGCGCTTGAGGTCGCGCTCGGCGAGCGAGTGCAGCAGCGTCACGAGCACGCGCGCACCCGTCGCCCCGATCGGGTGCCCGAGCGCGATCGCGCCGCCGTCGACGTTGAGCTTCTCCACGTCGATGCCGAGGTCCTTGTTGCAGGCCAGCAGCTGCGCGGCGAACGCTTCGTTCAGCTCCCAGAGGTCGATGTCGGCGATCGAGAGCCCGGTGGCAGCCATGAGCTTGCGCACCGCCGGCACGGGGCCGATGCCCATGTACTCGGGCTCGACGCCCGCTTCGGTGTAAGCGAGCAGACGGGCCATGGGCTTGACGCCATGCGCCTCGACGGCCTTCTCGGACAGTACGACGATCGCCGCCGCCCCGTCGGTGATGCCGCTCGAGTTGCCCGCATGCACGGAGCCGTCGGGACGGAACACGGGCGCGAGCTTGGCGAGGCTGGAGGCTTTGACGCCGTCGCGGGCGTGCTCGTCCGTATCGAAAACCCAGTCGCCCTTCTTGCGATCGGTGCGCGGGATGCCGACCTTCTCGGCGTCATACCGCCCACGGGCGCGGGCGGCCTCGCAGCGCTGCTGGCTCAGCGCGGCGTACTCGTCCTGTGCTGCGCGCGTGATGCCGTAGCGGTCGACGAGATTCTCGGCAGTCTCCCCCATCAGCTGGTCGGCCAGCTGGCAGTGGAATCCGTCCCGGTACATGCCGTCGACCACCGAATCGTTGCCGAGGCGATAGCCCCAGCGGGCGCGGGGGAGGTAGTAGGGCGTGTTGGACATGCTCTCCATGCCACCGGCAAGGACGATGTCGGCCTGGCCGAGGCGGATGGCGTCTGCGCCCAACAAGGCGCTCTTCAGCCCGCTGCCGCAGGCCATGTTCACCGTCCACGCGGGCGATTCCACCGGCACACCCGCGCGCACCGCGACCTGGCGCCCGGTGCTCGGGCCCTGGCCGGCCTGCCGCCCATGCCCGAAGATCGCTTGATCGACAGCCGCCGGGGGCACGCCCGCTCGCTCGAGCGCCGCACGCGCCGCGTATACGCCGAGATCCGGCGCGGAGAGGTCGGCGAGTGTCCCGCCGAACCGACCGATGGGCGTGCGAACGCCGCCCGCGAGGTAAATGCCGTCCAGCATGGGCGTTCTCCTGGCCCGCACGCCGACCGGATGGCCGCGAGGGGAGAAGAATGGTACGCGGTTCGCGGGCGTACAGCCCGCTTCGGCGCGTACCCCTCGAGAGCCTCGGCGCAGGCGCCGCGAGGACTTGGCGCGTGCGCCGCCGCGGGTAGCCTTGCACCCTCTGCCCCCGCAGGAGCCCGCATGGCCGCCAAGAGGAAGTCAGCCGCAAAGAAGAAGGCCGCGCCCAAGAAGAAGGCCGCGGCGGCTGAGGCGGCGGCGACGAAACCGGCCGGCAAGAAGGCCGCAGCGGCCACCGAGGAACCTGCGGTGGATCTCGCGGCGGCCGTGCTTGCCGCGATCGCCGCCGGAGAAGGCGAGGCTCCGGCCGAGATCACGCTGCCGCCGATGCCCAAGATGCCGGCGCGGCGCAAGGACGGCGTCATCACGCTCGCGTACGGCGCGGAGTGCGATCAAGCGTTCATGGTGTACGCACTGGGCGCGGAGAAGGTCGAGACCGAGGACCGCCGCTACGAGCTCGTGCGCGCCGACATGCAGGATCTCGAGCAGTCCGCCGAGAAGGTGCAATACGACGTCACGACCGTTTCGTTCGGCGCGTATCCGCGTCTGCGCGACCGCTACCTCATCCTGCCCTGCGGCGGCGCCTATGGCGACCACCAGGGTCCGGTCCTCGTGGCGCGGCGTCCGGTTCGCACGGAGGAGATCCGGGGGCTCGAGGTCGGCGTTCCCGGGGCCGAGTCCGCGGCGTCGCTCGCGCTGCGCCTATGGCTGCCGAAGGCTGAGCTCGCCCTGACCTCGATGACGACGCGCGAGATCTCGCTGCGCGTTCGAGCCAACCACATTCGCTCGGGCCTGCTCGTCAACGAGGACCTGCTCACCTACAAGAACTTCAACATGGTGCGCGTGGTGGACCTCGGGCATTGGTGGGGCGACCGCACGGAGGGTCTACCGCTCGCGCTCAACGCTCAGGTGGTGCGGCGCGACATCCCCGCCGACCTGCGCGGCAAGATTGCGCTCGACCTCAAGCGTTCGATCGCCTACGCCCTCGGCCACCGCGAGGAAGCCCTCGACTGGGCCGCCAGCTTCGCGGGCAAGGTCGGTCGCGAGACGCTCGATCGCTACGTGCAACGCTACGTCAACGACCTGTCGCTCGACTGCGGGGAGCGCGGCCGCCAGGCGGTCCGCAAGCTGTACGCCGAAGCGCATCGCCGCGGGTTCCTGCCCGAGGCATATGAGCCCGTCTACCACGGCGACGACGTTGATTAGGAGCGGCGAGACGCCGCTGTTGAATCGGAGCGGCGAGACGCCGCTGTTGAATCGGAGCGGCGAGACGCCGCGGTTCAATCGGAGCGGCGAGACGCCGCGGTTCAATCGGAGCGGCGAGACGCCGCTGTGGCATAGGGACGTGAGGCGCCGCCCTCAGAGGATCCGGGTTACGGGTGGCCCTTGGGCTTGGGCTTCTCGGCCGGCTTGAAGTCGGCCATGAGCTTGCTGAAGCGCGGGTCATCGCGCAGCGGCTTCATGTCGTCATCCTTCTCTTGGATGTGCGTGTACTGCGTGCGGAAGTACGCGTCCGGCATGGACTTGGCCACCTCAAGGGCGGCCTTGAGCATCTCGATCGCCTCGTCGATCGCCTTCGCGCGCGCCAGGGCACAGGAGAGGTTGTAGCGGTTCTGGAAGCGACGGCCGTTGTCCTTGCCGTCGATCTCGTGCTCCACGGCCACCTTCAGCGCCCGCGTGGCCTCCGCCAGCACGTCCGCGGTCTTGCGCTCGAGCAGCAGGCCACCATGCTGGCCCGCACAGAACACGAGAACGCTCTTGCGCGGCGGGTACTTCGCATCGGGCGCGAGTGCCTTCGACCAACTCGCGTTGGCCGCCTGCAGCTCGGCCGGATCGGGCTTCTCACCGTGCTTCTTGGGGAACGAGCGGATCCAGTGCACGACGCCGACCACGGCAAAGGCGATGCCCGAGCCTGGCGCAACGCGCCCGATGGCATCGGAGTACTCGATGGCGGCTTCGCGACCGGCCTCTTCATTGCCCGCACCGCCGCGCAGGCGGTTCATGGCGAGCTCAGCGAGCGCGTACACAACATGCTCTTCGAGGGCGTCGTGCGCGGCGGTCTGAGCAGAGCCAGCACCGAGCACAAGGAGGCGGCCACGTCCGCCGAGCTCTACGACGCGCCAACCGTTCTGCGCTGCGGCCTCGTCGAGCTTGATGCGAAACGCGGAGACGCTGCGATCCACATCGATCATCGCAATGCCGATGCTGTCCTCGCCGCGCTTCAGCACGGCCGTCTCGACGTAGAAGCTGGAATCGTCGAGCGAGCACTTGCAGGCTTCGCTCATCGCCTCCATGGCCGCTTCGGTCGGGCTGCCGGCGGGGGCGCCGCGATCGGTGACCTTCCAACCCGGCACGTCCTCTTCGCCCGGCATCAGGAACTCGATGCTGTAGACGGGCAGCGTCGGATCGGGCTCGGGCTTCACCGGCTCAGCGGATTGCGGCTCGTCGGGCTTCGGCTCCTCGGGCTGCGGCTCCTCGGCGGGTTGCGGCGCCGCAGGGTCATCCTCGGCACGCAGCGACGCGGGCATAGCCACGATGCTGCCCAGGAACAGGAACAACAGTAGGGTCGTGCAACACATCCGCATGACGGGTCCTCCGGGCCCCTGAAGGTACTCCCAACGACCGGGGAGGCGAGCGCACGGCCCGGTGCGCGGCCACAGCGGGCACCATTTCGGCCCCGGACGGGGGACTACAGGAACTCGAGGGCAAGGATCGTCGTCACCGCCATGACCACGGACGCCGCGAGCCCCACGCGGATGAAGTCACGCGCTTGGTACCCGCCGGGCGCCATCACGAGCAGGTTGCACTGGGAGTAGGGCACGATGAAGTTGCACGAGCACCCGTAGGCCATGGCCAGTAGGGCCGACTTCGTGTCGATCCCCGGCACATCGAACGCCACCTGGGCGGCCACGGGCGCCATGATCACCGCGGCCGCGGCGTTACTCGCCAAGTTGCTGAAGATCGCGCCGAGAGAGAACAACGCGGCAAACAGCAGCGTGGGGTTATGCGAGAGGCCGGTCAGCGCGGTCGCGGCGTGAGCCGCGATGCCCTGCTGCTCCAGTGCGAGACCGAGTGGCATCGTGCCGACGAGCAGACACAGGACGCTCCAGTCCATGCACCGGCGCAAACCAGACTGCGAGATGCAGCGCGTCATGATCATGAGCAGCGCCGCGCCGATGGCGCTGATGGGCAAAGGGAAGTTCCAGAACACCGGCGGGAGCAATGCGAGCAAGAGGAGCGCCACCGCGAGCGGCGCACGCGTGACGTCCTCGACCTGGGTCTGATCGGTGAGCACGACAAAGTCGGGGTGCGCGGAGAGGGCGCGGACACTGCGAGGCGTGCCGCTGGCAACGAAGGCGTCACCGAGTTCGAGCGGGATGTCGGCCAGGTTCTCGCGCATGACGGCCTGTCGGCGAAACAGCGCCAGCACGTTCACACCGAAGCGCTTGCGAAAGTCCATGTGCCGGAACGTGCGCCCGATGGCCGGGGAGTGAGGCGTCAGCGTGACCTCGGCCAAGGTCGTGCCATGACCGAGCAGTTCCCCGACCGCGCCGGGCTCCGCGAGGCCGAACTGTAGCAACTCCGTCTCGCACAGCTCCCACGCGGCCGCGTCGTCGCCCGAGACGTACAACACGTCGTCCGCCTCGAGCTCAAGGCCCGGCTCAGGCTGGAACCAGCGCGGCCCGAGGGCGGCGGGACGGCGCACCATGACGACGTCCAGGCCGTAGGTGTTGCGAATGCCCGAGTCGGCGATCGTCCGCCCGACGATGCTGGAAGAATCCACGAGCTTGAGCGTGAAGAGCTGGTTCGGAACTCCATAGTTCGACGCCACCTGCTCCGGCAGCTGCGCGGCGGCGATGCGGTCGGAGGTCGTGATGGTCGGGAGGAGTCGACGACCGATCAGCACCATGAAGAGGATGCCCGTGATCGCGATGGGGATCCCGACGAACGCGTAATCGAAGACGCCAATGGAGCCGGGGTACTGCGCGGCATGGGCGACGTTGGCCGCGTGCGTGTTGTAGTGATCGGCCACGATGAAGTTGGGGGCCGTGCCGATGAGGCTGATCGTGCCGCCCAGTACCGCGGCGAAGGAGAGCGGCAGCAGCAGCCGCGAGGCCGCCACGCCCGAGCGCTGAGCCAGCACCACGCCCACCGGCAGCAGGATGGCCACGACGGCGGTGTTGTTCATGAACGCGGCGAGCACAACAGTCGCCGCCATCATGAGCGTGAGGATGCCGACCTCGTTGCGACCCGCCACGCGCTGCAGCCCGCGGGCGATCAGCGTGGCCACCCCACTCTCGCGCAGCGCCGCTCCGATGACGAAGATCCCGCCGATGGCGATGACGGCGCTGTTGCCAAAACCAACCAGCGCGTCCTTGGGTTCGCGGATGACACCTGTGGTCACAAGGACGACCGGGATGCTCAAGCCCGTGATGGCGATCGGAATCCAGCGCGTGATGAGCAGGATGGTCGCCAGGACGAGTGTGGCCAGCGCGATCCACCCGTGGAGGTCCATGCCGCGATGGTAACTTGGGCCTAGAGCGCGAAACAGACGATCGTCACAACGGCCATGACAAGACTGAGCAACGCCCCCACCCGCAAGAAGTCGCGGGTCGTGTAGCCGCCGGGCGCGATCACCAAGATGTTGCACTGCGCGAACGGCAGGAGAAATGCGCAGCTGCACCCGTAGCCCATGACGAGCAAGGCGTCACGGACGTCGACACCAAACTCGATGGCGGCGCGGGCGGCGACCGGCGCTACGATCACCGCCGCCGCCGCGTTGCTCGTGAGCACGGCCAGCACGGCGGCGAGCAGAAACAGGAGCGCATAGACACCCACGACGCCCGTGGTGTGGCCGAAGCCCACGATCCAACCCGCGGCCTGGGCCGCCACCTGATGCTTGTCCAGCGCGATCCCCAGCGGCAGCGTGCCGACGATGAGGAAGATGACCTTCCAGTCCACAGCCCGGCGAAGGGCGCGAACGGACACGCAGCCTGTGACGTACATCAGCAGCACCGCGCCAATGGCACTGATCGTCAGCGGGACGCCCAGCAGGATCGACGGCAGCAGGGCTGCGAGTAGGAGCAAGATCGCGAGCGGCGCGCGGGTGGCATCCTCGGCCTGGGAGATGTCGGTCAGCAAGGTGAAGTCCGGATGGCCGCTCAGTCGATGGATGCGATCGGCGGAGCCACTCACGAGGAAGGCGTCACCGACCTGCAGTTTCTCGTCCTGCGGCCGCTCTGTGATCACAGACTGCCGCCGATTCACGGCCAAGACGTTGAGGCCGAACCGTTCGCGGAACTTCATGTCGCGGGCGCTGTTCCCCACCGCCCGCGAGTACGGCGGAATCGCGAACTCGGCCAGCGTGGCTCCGTGGCGCATGATGCGCTGGACCGCGCGCTCATCGGCGAGTCCAAACTGCAAGCCGTGATCCTCACTCAGGGCCCACGCCTGGACCTCCTCACCCTGCACGTAGAGCACGTCGCCCTCCCGCAGGGTGCGGTTGGGCTCGGGATCGAGCCAGCGCTTGGGCACGGCGCGCGTGCGATGCACCATCACGATGCCCAGCCCGTAGCCGTTGCGGATGTCGGCCTCAGCAATGGTCTTGCCGAGCAGGGTGCACGTCGGGGCCACGGAGAGCGCGTAGAGCCGATCGGCAATGTCGAACTGCTGCGCCACCTCGGCGGGCAGACGGGCTGCGGCCATACGGTCCGCGGGTCCGATGGAAGGCAGCATGCGGCGGCCGATGAACACCATGAACAGGGTGCCGGTTGCCACGATGACGAGCCCGACGGGCGCGAAGTCGAAGATGTGCATCTCCAACCCATCCATGTACTGCGCCCCGTCGCTTAGTACGTAGTCCCCCACCAGGAAGTTCGGCGCGGTACCGATCATGGTGACCGTGCCGCCGAGCACGGCAGCGAAAGCCAGCGGCATGAGCATGCGCGAGGCGGGCACGCCCGCGCGGCCAGCGACCGCGATGCCCACAGGCAGCAAGATGGCCACCACCGCGGCGTTGCTCATGAACGCGGAGAGCAGCGCGGCCGCGAGCATCGTCAGCCCAACGAGAACGGGCTCGCTCTTGCCACCCGCGCGCTGAAGCCCGCGGGCCATCAGGGTCGCGACGCCCGACTCCTTGAGCCCCGCGCCCAGCACGAACACGGCCGCGATGGCGATTGCGGCCTGGCTACTGAATCCGCGTAGCGCGTCGGCCGCGTCCGGCAGGACGCCAGTGGCGTAGAGCACAACCGGCACCGCCAGCGCGGTCACGGGGATCGGCAGTATTTTGGTGAGGAAGAGGGTCGTGGCGACGGCGAGCGTCGCGAGCGCGATCCAACCCTCGAGGGGGAGGCCCATGGGGGACGGATGCTATCCGGGCGACCTACGGGACGCACGCGACATCCCGCAGCGGCCCGCACTTACGGACCAGGGTCGTAGCGGTATCCGACGCCGTGCACCGTGTGAATCCAGCGCGGGGTTGGCCCGGCGTCACCCAGCTTCTCGCGCACGCGTGCCACGTGCATGTCGACTGTGCGTGTCGTGGGGTGCCGGTGGTAGCCCCACACGTCGTCGAGGAACCGGCCGCGCGTCAGCACCTGGCCTGGGTTGGCGAAGAAGAGCGTCAGCACACCGGCTTCGAGCTTGGTGAGCGGGAACTCCTCGCCGTCGCGCACGATCAACATGGCGCCGAGATCCACCCGCACCGGACCCAGCTGGACGACTTCGGGCGCCAGCGGCTTGCGCGCGCGCAGGCGCGCTCTGACGCGGGCCATCAGCTCCTTCAGGCCAAACGGCTTGACGACGTAGTCGTCGGCCCCGAGGTCGAGGCCGCGCACGCGGTCCTCTTCGCGCCCGCGAGCGGTCAGCATCAGAATCGGCACGTCGTGACCTGCGGCACGCACACGCCGACAGATCTCGTGACCATCGAGGCCTGGCAGCATCAGATCGAGCAGGATCAAGTCCCAGGGTCGCGCCAGTGCGCGCTCGAGCGCATCACGCCCGTCGCGACTCCACGTCGGGCGGTAGCCCTCCCGCTCCAGCGCGTCGGCCAGCGCAAAGCCGAGGCTCTCGTCGTCCTCGACCAGCAGGATGCGGGCAGGGTTCATCGCGGCGACTCTCCAGGCAGCACGATCGTAAAGGCGGCCCCGCCTCCTGGTCGCGCCTGCGCGACGAGATCTCCGCCGTGCGCCCGCACCGCCTCGCGGGCGATCGCCAGGCCCAAGCCGATCCCGGGCACGGCCGCCAGGCGGGCGGTCTCGCCCCGGACGTAGGGCTCAAACAGCGATTCGAGGTTGCTGGTGCCCAGACCGAGCCCGCGGTCGAGCACCTCAAAGCGGTAACCCCCATCGCTCGTGGGGCCCGCCCGCAGAAGGACGCCTCCGCCCGACTCAGAGAATTTGGCCGCGTTGTCGAGCAGATTGAGCAGGGCGCCTTCGAGGGCGCCGGCATCCAGCGACAGCAGACCCGGCGCGGGCTCAATCGCGACGTCGAAGACGAGCCGCTTGCGCTCCAAAGCGGGTCGCAGGCTGTCCGCAACCGCGTGCGCGAGCAACGCGGGATCAGCCGGACGCCGGTGCACCGCGAGTCCATCGCGCTCGATTCGCGCAGCGTCGAGCACGTTGCGAACGGTGGCGCCCAGCCGCTGCATCTCGGCCTCGATGCGCTGCGCATACTGCTGAATGCGCGCCGGGTCCGTGCCAGCACCGTCCGCGAGCAGCTCGGCCATGGCCCGCACGGAGGCGATCGGCGTCTTCATTTCGTGCGAGACCGCCGCGGTGAAGTGCGCCTGTTGCTGAGCGACGGCGCGGCTACGCCGCCAACCGCGGACGACGGCCCAAGCACCGGCGAGGTAGGTCGCGGCGCCGACGGCCAGGGCCCACGCCAGCCACCAGGCCGCGTCGCGTGTGGGATCCTCCAGCGGTCGCGGCGCCACGATCCAGCCCTCGAGCGGCTCCGCCAGTCGCTCGGCCCCCACCGGCAGCGCCTCGCCGCGCGGTTGCACGCGCAGGTCAAAGCCGTGGGGGAAGCCGGGCGGGGGTGGCTCGATGAGCGCGGTCATCGGAAAGAGGGCGATCTGGCCGCCGCCGCGCCAGACCAGCTGCGCGTCCACGGCCGCGACCCCATCGGTCGGCAAGGCGGTCGCGAGGCCAAGGCCCTGCCTCGCGGTGGCGGCCGCGCGGTCCAAGCGCATGCGCTCCGCCGAATCCAAGCGGAGGGACTGACTCAGTGCGAGATCGCCGGCGACCGCCAGCAGCACCCGCGCGGGGCCGGCCCAGTCGCCGTCAGCGAGTCGCGTGCCGTCTTCGGCCTCGTCGAGCAGTTGCTGAAGGCGGCCGGGATCGCGACGCGCGAGGCCCTCGAGCGCGAGGTAGCGCAACGCAGTCAGTCGCAGGCTTTCCCCATCAAGGCCGCGCAAGAGCGCGCTGGCTTCCGCGGCACCGGCCAGCCGGCGCCGCGAGGCTTCGAACTGCTTGAGGCCATTCAGCAGCACGCCCGCCCGGAGCGCGGCGATGTCGCGCGCCCACGTAGGCGTCGCGGCGGCCAGCAGGACGTCGTAGGCAGCCAGCGCCGCGACTGGCTCCGACTCCAGGGCCTGCGCCGCGCGCAGCTGGGTCCACCAGAGCCCGTCTTCAGCGGTCTGGGCGCCCGCGGCGGCGGTTTCCAGTCGCCAGCGCTGGAGCGGCCGCCCGCGTGGCGCGCGCATCAG
>JAQBWE010000335.1 GCA_027625315.1 Planctomycetota bacterium | reverse complement strand
GCCCGCGCCCCGGCCGCTGCCCCCCACCGCAACGCCACCTCGCATTCGCGTGCAGGACATCTAGCCCCTAATCTACGGCGACGATCCACCAGCGCCCGTCGAGCTCGGCCATGCGATACGCGTGCCCGCCGTAGACGGGCAGCGTGTGCAGTGTGACGGAGCCGTCCGCGTTCTGCGTCTCGCGCGACGTCATGAGGATCTGGAACAGCAGATCGTCGCAGTCCCCGGTTGTGCGGTGCTTGCTCATGGAGACGAACACATCCACCCAGTCGGCGCGCACCTGCTCGAGGGCCGTGCCCTCAGGGTACTGCCCCTTGGCGATCGCAGCCTTCAGCATGGTCGGCCAATGAAACGCCGCTTGCACGAGATCCTCACGCGGTAGGTGATAGCCACGGCCAAACTTCACGAACGCCTGGCGCGCCGTTGCGGGCGCCCCTTCGACCGCGTCGTACCAGTCTGGCTTCTTGGCTTCGGCCGTGGCGGGCACGAGCAGGGTCGTCGGCATCCGCCCAACAACCGCGAGCACGCTGCGACGATCCGGGTCCAGGTGCACGTCGTAGCGTCGTCCGTCGCGCAGTGTGCAGCGCGCGTGCAGAGACGGGGTGGTCACACCGTCGAGGGTCAGCTGCCCCGCGGCGAGGACCTCCACATGCGTGTCCGCGGCGTGAAAGGCGAACGAGCCGCTGCCCGCTTTGGGCGTGCCTGCGAAACGCGGATCGAAGCCGGGCAGCAGGTAGTGCTGCGGCTCCAGCGGGACCTGCTGCAGCAGCAAGAGGACCGGGATCAACCCGGCGCTGGCGTCAGCCGCGGCGGCCAGCACGACCGGATCGCCGACGCGCCCATCCAGGCTCGACACCACGCGCATGCCGCCGTCGACGCGGCCGTAGCTCGCGATCCAGCTGCCCGACGGTCGCTTGTCGACGCGCTCGCCTCGCAGCACGCTTAGATCCGCGTGCAGCAGCCCAGAGGTCTCGGCCTCGACGACGCTGGTGCCCGTCCGCAGCACCTGTGACTCGACGACCGACCACGCGGGCTGGCCGCGATGACTGGCGGGCCGCGCGCGCAGCAGCACTTCACCGACCTGCGTGTCGCCCAGGCGCACGTGACCACGAAACTCGAAGCCCGCCGCAGGCGCGGGCAGCGCCGCGCGCAGCGCGCGCGTGCGCGCAACCGCGGCCTCGATCGGCGTCATCAAGTCGCGCGCAACCGACCCCACCAGCCCGACGGGGCCCGACCCCGTCGGCACAAACTGGAACGGCAAGCCAATGAACTCGACTCCGAGCAGCGATCGGTCACTCGTAGCCAAGGCCAGTCGCAAGGTCTGCGTGCCGCGGGCGTAGCTCACGATCCAGGCTTCGCGCTCCTCGCCGCCCACCCCCCACGGCGCCTTGCGATGCACCTGGATGCGCGCCGTCGCGACATAGGGATCGCCGGGTGCGGGGTTGGGGTCGAGATCAGGCAGTTCGTACACACCGGGTCCGGGCGGGAGCAGACGCAGCATGAGCAGCACGGCGGCCAGACTCCCGGTGGCCGCTCGTCCGCCCACGTCCAGCTGATTGTGGTATTCGCCGGTCTCGTGCTCAATGCGGTAGCCCTCGTCCGCATGCGGCGTCACGCTCGCCCGCAGGTAGCCGCCGGCATTCGTACGCGCGTAGCGCAGGGACGTGATCGCCAACGTGCGATCCAGCTCGCCGTGCGCCTCAACCCGGTCGTCGCCCGGTCGCACGGGGCGAATGGCGTCCGTGACGATCCACTGGCCCTCACTCCCCACGCGAGCCGCCAACATCACGCGCCCATAGGGCGCGCCCGCGCGCAACACGTAGCCCGTGAACTCGAACGCTGCCGCGTCGGAGGGCGGCGGCAGCCCCGCACGCCACGCCGGGGTGGGATCTTCAGCCTGCGCCAGGCCCTGGCAGAGGAGCACCGCACACGCGAGGAACGCCGCGCGCAGCACGCTACTTCGCCTCCTCGGCGGGTGCGCGGGGCAGCGCCACGACATGCCAAGCCCCGTCCACGTTCGCCACGTCGAAGCGCATGCCGCGCATGATCGCTGGGAAGACCAACCGGATCCGTCCATCGCCGAGCTCCTCCTGACTCACCTGGCCGCGCACACCCTCGATGATCGAACGCATCATCTCGACGGGGCGAGCTTCGAGGCGCGTCTCATAGCCCTTCATCATCGCAGCCCGCCACGCCTCGACATCCAGGGCATCCGCCCGTTCCTCGGCGCTCAAGCCGGCGAGCATCGCGGCGTGCAGGCTGGGCCAGTGCAGGACATCGTCGAGCACGGTCAGTTGCTTCGCGGCGAATCCGAGCATGGCGCGCAGCCCCGCGGTGGGTGCGTCCGGCGCGGCCATGTCCCAGGGGTCGGCCGGCAGGATCTCCACGCGCGTCTCGCCCTCGACGATCCGCACGGCGACGACCTCCCCGCTGTCGGGCTTCCAGAGCACGGTGAGCTCCTTCGTCCCCTTGGTGGCGATCGCGGCGCGCACGGGCACGCCGTCCAAGCGCTCGTTCGCGCGAATCTCGATCTGCAGGGGCAGGAGGGCTGGCTCGCCCTTCAGCGCGGACTCGGGCTCGAAGACCGACGTCGCGTACACCCCCGCCTCCGTCGGCGCAAGGCGGCA
>JAQBWE010000052.1 GCA_027625315.1 Planctomycetota bacterium | reverse complement strand
GGCCACGGTCACGGTCACGGACACTTCGGCTACTACTACGCGTGGCACGGGCCGTACCACCACTACGCCTACACCTACCCGCGCTGGGGCCTCTACTTCGGCTTCGGCGTGAGCTACTACGGCCCCTCGTACAGCACCGTCTTCGTGGACGCGACGCCGTACGGCGGTCCCGGCGAGGTGGTCTACGAAGAGGTCGTCTACGAAGAGGTACCCGTCGGTGGCGCGCAGCCGGCCGTCGCTGCGCCGGCGGCGCAGCCGCCGCTTGAGCAGCCGCTGGGCGAAGCCCCGGCCTTCCCGGAGCCGAGTGGTCCCGATGCCGACGAAGGCGACTTCCCGGCTGGCACCCCGCACCCGGACTTCGAGCCGTCGGTGAACGCGTTCCTTGGCGGCGACTACGCCGGCGCGCTGAAGCGTCTGGACAACGTCGTGCGCGACGAGCCCGACAACGGCGAGGCGTGGCTGGCCGTCATGCACGCCAACTTCGCGCTCGGCCGCTACGGTCCCGCGGGTCTGGCGCTTGCCAAGGCTGGCGAACTGCAGGCGTTCCCCCGTGGCTACCAGTTCGATCCGCGTCCGCTGTACGCGCGCCAGCAGGGCTCGTACGACACCTACGTGCTGGCGCTTGCTCACCACATCGCCGCCAACCCGCAGGACGCCGACGCACGCCTCGTGCGCGCCTACCTGCACGTCGCGAGCGGCGAACGGGCCGAGGCCCGGGCCGCGATCGATGGCGTACTCGAAGTGCGTCCGGCTGACGAGACTGCGCCGCTCCTGGCGCTCGCGCTCCTGCCGCCGCCCCCGCCGCCCGTCAAGGGTGGTCCGGTCGCGCCCCCCGCGGCCAAGTAGCACCGACGCCCGGGCGGGCAATTCCGCCCGGGTTCATGCACCATGCGCGCCGGAGGCGCCATGGCCCGCATCTACGATTCCGTGCTCGAAGCGATCGGCAACACGCCCCTCGTGCGCCTGCGCACAATCGGCAAGAGCACCGGCTGCGAGATCCTCGTCAAGTGCGAGCACCTCAACGCCGGCGGCTCCGTGAAGGACCGCATCGGCCGCCGCATGATCGAGGAGGCCGAGAAGGCCGGCCGCATCAAGCCCGGCGACACGCTCATCGAGCCCACGAGCGGCAACACCGGCATCGGCATGGCGCTGGCCGCCGCGGTCAAGGGCTACCGCATGATCATCACGATGCCCGAGAAGATGAGCCGTGAGAAGCAGATCACGCTCGAGGCGCTCGGCGCGGAAATCATCCGCACACCGACCGAAGCCGCGTGGGACGCACCGGAGAGCCACATCGGCGTCGCGAAGCAGCTGCAGCGCATCCTGCCCAACGCGCACATCCTCGACCAGTACGGCAACCCCGACAATCCCAACGCCCACTACGAAGGCACGGGCCAGGAGATCCTCGACCAGACCGGAGGCCAGCTCGACTTCCTCGTGTTGACCGCGGGCACGGGCGGCACGATCTCGGGTGCCGCGCGACGCATCAAGGAAGCCCTGCCGAACGTGAAGGTGGTCGGCGTGGACCCGGAGGGTTCGATCCTCGCGGGGCCGGGACCCATCGGCAGCTACAAGGTCGAGGGCATCGGCTACGACTTCATTCCCGACGTGCTGGATCGTTCGCTCGTGGACGAGTGGATCAAGTCCAACGATCGCGACAGCTTCCTGATGGCGCGCCGCCTGATTCGTCAGGAGGGCCTGCTCGTGGGCGGCTCCTCGGGCTCGGCGGCCTGGGCTGCGGTGGAGATCGCCAAGAAGTACGGCCCCGACAAGCGCATCGTCACGATGATGTGCGACTCGGTGCGCAACTACATGACCAAGTTCCTCGACGATGCGTGGATGCGCGAGAACGGCTTCACGGAGAGCCTGTGGGAGACGAGCTCGCTGGGCGAGTTGCTCCGCACGCTTCCGCGGCGCGAGCTCATCACCGCGGGCGCCGGCGACACCGTGGGCCAGGCCATCGCAACGCTCAAGACCGAAGGCATCAGCCAGATGCCCGTCCTCGACGCGGGCCGCCTCGTGGGCATCGTGACGGAGTCCGATCTCCTGCGCGCGCTCGTAGAGGGCCGCGCCACGAGCGAGAGCGCCGTGGCCGAAGTGATGATGCGCAAGGTCGAAACCGTGCACCAGGATGCCGACGCGGGCGTGCTGACCGGCCTCTTCGCGCGCGACCTCGTGGCCATCGTGGTGGACGACGCCGAGCGCGTCGTGGGGCTGCTCAGCCCGCTCGATCTCGTCGAGCACCTCACCCGCTCGGCCGGGAAGTCGCGGGGCTAACTCCGCGACTCAAGGCGGGCGCGAGCGCGATAGAGCCGACGCGCGACCGCGATCTGGCCGGCGTGCCAGGTATCGTGGCGAATCGTCATGGCGAGGAACTCGCCCACGTCCATGCTGTCGCCGGCGTCGCGGCCGAGGTCGGCCGGCTCAAGTCCCGCGACGAGCGCGCGGAGGTCGGCGTGGGTCTGTTGCAGGGCCACCAACGCAGCGCCAAACGCGGGGCCGCGCCTCGCGGTAGGCTCTGGTGCAGGACGCGCGCACGCCTGCGCGAGTCGCGGCGCGTAGTCCGCCTTGCACTCAGCGAGATGCGCGACCTGGGCGTGGATGCAGCCCGCCGGCGGTTGCCCCGCTATGGCCGGCACATCGCCATAGCCCGGCGGCTGCCAATCCGCCTCGGGCTCAGTAACGTCAGCGAGCACCGCCGAGAGACTCTCCCAGCGGTGCCCCCAAGCGTCGTCGAACTGTCGGAGCAGAACCTCGATGGGCCCGGGCTCAGCCATGGGACCGGCTCAGTTCGAGCGGTGGTCCTTGTGGCAGGCCTCGCACTGGGCGGCCACGGCGGCGATCGCCGCCTTGGCGCGGTCGGCCTTCTTGAACGCGAGGGCCTTGGAGAGGTCCTTGCCTGCGTCGCGGAAGTTGGCGCAGTGCTGCTTCCACTTGGCGAGACCCGCGGCGTCATCGGCGCCACGGGGCGGCGACTTGCCCATGAGGGTGTTGCCGGCCTCGGCGATCATCTGGGCGCGGTGGCGCGCGAGGGCCCAGCCATCTTTGTCGGCGCCATCGGCGTCGCAGAACGACTTGATCATGCCGAAGAGACCGTGCTCCTCGTGGTTGACGGCGTTCATCACGTTCGTGATGCCAGCAACGGGCTCCTCGGCGGCTTCACCCTCTGCGACGGCCACGGGGCCGGTGTCGGTTGCGATGGCGACCGCGACGGCAGCCACGAGGGCGAGGAAGGCAAAGCCGGCGAACACCAGGCCTAGACGGGTTGACATCGTGCGCATGGGTCTCTCTCTCTTCGGTATGGGGCTCGGAGCGCCGCCCCCCGGTGGGGCGCGCGTGTCAGCATCCCCGGGCTGGGCGGCCTTGTCCACATCGCGAGCCCGCCGCCGAACGGCGCCCGGCTCATGCGGGCCCGCCAGCAGCCGATTCAGGAGGCTGGGGGCACCCCGGTGTCCCTCCCCCGTGGACAGTGGGGTGACGCAGGAGAGATTCGAGGATCCGATGAGCAGGCGACGGAGCAAGCGCGCGAAACAGCAGGCGGAAGCAACCGCGGCCAGCGCCGCGGTGCCGCTGATCGCGTGGCGTACGCGGCTGACCCAGCTCCTCGACGACCTGCGCGGTTGGAGCCGGCTGCACTACGCCGCGGCGATCGACGCGCACCTCGCCGCCCGCTTTGGCGATCCCGATGCGGTCGAGCACGCGGCCGACGTCGAGTTGGCCATCGACGACTTCGTCTGCACGCCCGGTTCGGCGGGCGAGCGCGCGTCGATCCTGGCCGTCTGGTGCGACCGGATCGCGCTCGGCCAGAAGGAGGCCCACGGCGACGCGGCGCCCGCCGTCGATGACCTGTCGCAGCTGCGGCGCGCCGAGCGCGAGCGGCGGCGCGGCGTGTTCGTGCTGCAGCGCGCGGCTCGCGACCGACTGACGCTCTGGGATCCGCTCGAAGGCGCGCCGCTCACGCTGCACTTGCTGACGAAGCTGGAGGACGAGGCCGTCGAGGTCCTGGCGCGCGGCGCCATCGTGACGGCCGTCTACCAGCCTTGGATGGCGCAGCTCGTTGCCGTGGGCGCTGAGTACTTCCGCGAAGCACGCGCGATCCAGCTCTTCCGCGAGCAGGTGCTCGACAGCGGCGCGATGTGGCACGAGCCCGTCGCCCCTGCGCCCGAGCGCGTGCGCAGCACCGGAACCGGTGCCCGCGCGAGCACGTAGCCCGCGGTCCGCGGCCACGAACGCAGCGGGGCGGTAGCGGCAGACCCTGGCCGGCTTAAGACAACGCGAGCCCAAAACGAACAACGGCCGCCCGTAGGCGGCCGTTGAAGCGGTGCAAGCAAAGCGCGTGAACTAGGCGCTCTTCTTGTCTTCCTTGGGCGTCTTGTCTTCCTTGGGCGTCAACGTCCAGAGAGCCGTGATCTTCTTCTTGAGCTCGGCGAGCTCGTCGTCAACCTCGGCGCGCTCCTTCTTGAGCTCGGCGAGCTCGCGCTCGGCGCTCTTGCCATCCTCGGAGGACAGACGCGTCTCCTTGTCGGAGAGCACCTTCTGGGCGTTGATGAGCTGATCCTGCTCGGTCAGCACCTTGAGGTGGTCCTTGACGACCTTGTCGAGCTTCTCCTTGTAGACCTTGCCCGCGGCCTGGGACATGGCGCTGAATAGGGTGCTCGCCTTGAGCTGGCCCTTCTCGAGCACCTTGACCTTCATCTTGGTCGGGTCGATCACGAGCATGCGGGGCAATTCCTTGCCGCTGTCGGCGAGGAGGGGATCGAGCGCCGCGTGATCGGGGTGCATCTTGACGGTCTTGAAGGCCTTCATGCCGAGGGCGACCTTCTCGTCCTTCAGCACGACCTCTTCGAGCTTGTCGAAGCCTTCGCAGCCGGCGGCCTCGTCGCACACGTACACGATGACCGGACGCTCGCCCCACTTGAGGACGAGCTCTTCGGTCTCGACGTTCTTGTTCGCCTCGGACTCATCGCCCGTCACGACTGCTGTCTTCGTCGCCTTCGTCGTGACTGTCGTCACCGACTCCCAAGCGATGTTGAGCTCCGCCAAACTGGCGGAGGAGCGGCCGTTGCATCACCCGGCTTCGGCTGTGACGTTCCAGAGGGCGCCAGCCGCAAGGCCAACGACAAGTGCGGCGGTAAGTAGCGTAGCCTTGCGCATCGAGAAACCCTCCTGGGGCGGTCACGGCGCGAGCGGGGACCGCGTCCGGAACGACATAGATCGCACTATCCTATCGGCAAGGGCCCCAGAATGGAGGACGCCGGTGGGGACCAAAGACCCTGTGCGCCGCTCCGCCTGGGAGCTTCGTCCCGGGCCACCAGCCCCATCCTTGAGATCAGACCCTACCTGGCTCCGGCACTGAGATCAGACCTTGCAATCCGCCCCGCCCCCCTTGGACCTGCCCTGAGACCCTCCCGGGCCGCTGGGACTTCGGCCGCCTCGTGCTGCGCTGGTGGGAGCCGGCCGACGCCCCGGCACTGCGCCAGGCAGTCGACTCCGACCGCGCAGCCCTGCTGCCCTGGCTCCCCTGGGCCCGGGCGAGCCATGCTGACGAGGCCGCCTCCCGCGCGACCATCGATTACTTCACGGCCCGGCGGGCTGAGGGGTTGGACTTCACCGTGGGCGCCTTCGACCGGGTCACCGGCGCCGTGGTCGGCGGCTCGGGCCTGCACCGGCTCGCGCCGGAGCTGCACGAGGCGGAGCTGGGCTACTGGGTCCGGGGCTCGCTCCACCGCCAAGGCCTGGCCGTCGAGATGACGCGGGCGCTACTGACCGCGGCCTTCACCGACTTCGGGCTGCGCCGGATCCGCATCTGCTGCGCTGGGGGCAACCGCCCGTCCCAGCTGGTGCTTGAGAAGATCGGCGTGCGGCTCGAGGGCCGCTCGCAGGAGTCGCGCTGGACCGAGGGGCTCGGCTGGGACGATCACCTCGAGTACGCCGTCCTCACGCACGAGTGGGATCCCACGCGCTCGGCCCTGCGCGTTTCCGCGGGCTGACCGGCGCGGGGGCGACCTCGGCCCACGCTCCCCGTACCCTTGCCCCGCGCCGCGCGGCGTATCTCCCGCGCGCGCGGAGGACTCCCATGGCCCGATTCGTCTCGTTGCGCGCTGCGTGCCTCGCGCTCTTCCTGTTCGCCGGGGGGTCAGCGCTCGCCAAGGACGCCGAGGTTCAGGAGACCCTGCTCCTCCAAGAGCCCGCGGTGTCGGCCAAGCACGTGGTGTTCGTCCACGGCCAGGACCTGTGGGTCGTGGGCCGCGAGGGCGGCACCGCGCGCCGGCTGACAAGCCACATCGGCCGCGAGGCACACCCGCGCATCTCCCCCGACGGCACGCAGGTGGCGTTCAGCGGTGAGTACGACGGCAACAGCGATGTGTATGTGATGCCGATCGACGGCGGCGCCCCGCGCCGAATCACGTGGCACCCGGGCACCGACTACCTGCGCGACTGGCATCCCGACGGCAAGAGCCTCCTGATTCTTAGCGGCCGCGACAGCGGCCCGCCCGTCTACCGGCTGTTCACGGTCTCCGCCAGCGGCGGCAACCCCGAGCCGCTCGCGGTGCCGCGCGCGGCACACGCCACCTACAGCGCGACCGGCGACCGCATCGCCTACACGCCCATCAGCGACGCCTTCCGTTCTTGGAAGCGCTACCGCGGCGGGCGCGTGCCGCCCGTGTGGATCTATGACCCCAAGACGCACGACGTCGAAGAGGTCCCGCACGACGTCGCCAGCGACACCTTCCCCTGCTTCCTCGGCAAGGACGTCTACTTCGCGTCGGATCGCAAGGACGACCGCGGCCTGATGCAGATGAACATCTGGCGCTACACGCCCGGCAGCGGCGCGGCCCCGACCCAGATCACCAAGTTCACCGACTTCGGCGTGCGCAACATGAGCGCCGGCGGCGGCGTGCTCGCGTTCACCATGGGCGGCGCCATCCGCATCTACGACCCGAAGGATCGCTCGTTCACGCGCCTGGAGATCCGCGTTCCGTCTGACGAGATCGCTCGCCTGCCGCGCTGGGACAACGTCCGGGGGGCCGTCCGCAGCGGCTCGCTCGCACCCAACGGCAAGCGCGCGGTGTTCGAGGCACGCGGCGAGATCATCACGATGCCGCGAGAACACGGCGCCGAGCGCAACCTCACCGACAGCCCGGGTGTCCACGACCGCAGCCCGACCTGGAGCCCCGACGGCAAGCAGGTGGCTTGGTTCTCTGATGCCGGCGGTGAGTACCAGCTCGTCGTGCGGGACCGCCTGGGTCGCGAGGAGCCCCGCTCGTATGGACTGCGCGGCGCCGGGTTCTACGAGGACCCCGTGTGGAGCCCGGACGGCAAGCACATCCTCTTCAACGACAAGGGCAATCGCCTCGCGTATGTGACGCTGGCGGATGGCGAAGTGACCGACGTCCACACGTCGCAGGGCACACTCGGCCGGTTCCGGCCGTTCGGCGTCTGGTCGACCGACTCGAAGTGGATCGCGTTCGAAACCATCAGCGCCGCCACGTCCTACACGGGCATCGCACTCTACGAGCTCGAAAGCGGTACGCTGACCCCGATCACGGACGGCTTTAGCGCCGCGGCCTCCCCGGCGTTCTCGCGCGACGGCAAGCACCTGTTCTTCCAAGCCTCGGTCGACGAGGGTCCGCGCCGCTTCGGCCTCGATCTCGGCACGTCCACCGTGCGGGCGGGCAGCAGCAACATCTACGTCGTCGTGCTGAAGAAGGACGGCGAGCATCCGCTCGGCCCCCGCAGCGACGAGGCCGTGGAGCCCAAGAAGGACGAGCCGAAGAAGGGCAAGCCCACCGACGACAAGAAGGACGACGAGAAGAAGGACGAGGAGAAGAAAGACGAGGGCAAGGGCGCGAAGGCCGACGACGACGAGCCGGATGCCGACAAGGAAGACGACGCCAAGGAGCCGAAGGGCGGCGAGGACGCGGACGAGAAGGCTGAGGAAGGCGAGGCCAAGAAGAAGGAAGACGAGCCGAAGAAGGCGCCTTCCATCGACACCGAAGGCATCTCCCAGCGCATCCTGGCCCTGCCCCTGGGCAGCGGCAACTACCGCGGCCTGGCCTGCACGGCCTCGAGCTTGATCTATCTCGCGTCGCCGCGTGAGGGCGGGCGCGCTGACCTCAAGTCGTTCGACTTCAAGTCACGCAAAGAGAACGTGCTCGTCGGGGGCGCCGCCGAGGCGAGCGTCTCCGCCGACGGCAAGAATCTGCTGGTGCGGACGGGCGGCAGTTGGCAGATCACCGACGAGCGCGGCAAGAGCGGCAACGGCGTCAACATCGACGCCGTGAGGGTGCAGGTGGACCCGGCCCAGGAGTGGCCGCAGTTGCTGCGCGAGTGCTGGCGACTGCAGCGCGACTTCTTCTACGACCCGCAGATGCACGGCGTGGACTGGCCGGCCATGTGGGAGCGCTGGAGCGCGTTCCTCCCCCACGTCCACCACCGGGCAGATCTCAACATCGTGATGATGGAGATGATCGGCGAGCTGTGCTGCGGCCACGAGTACGTGAGCGGCGGCGACTACCCGAAGGGCGGCGGCGGCATCGACGTCGGCCTGCTGGGCGCCGATACGCGCGTCGAAGACGGCCACCACCGCATCACGCGCATCTACCAGGGCCAGAACTGGAACCCGGGCCTGCGCGCGCCGCTGACGGAGCCGGGCGTGCTCGTGAACGAAGGCGACTTCATCCTGGCTGTGGACGGCCGCCCGCTCCGTGGCGCGGACAACTTCTTCGCCGCCTTCCAGGGCACGGCGAACGAGCCGGTCGAGCTCACGGTCTGCGCCACGACCTCAGGCGAGGACAAGCGCACAGTGACTGTGGTTCCGCTCGGCGACGACGACTCGCTGCGCCGTATGGCGTGGGTCGAGGGCAACCGCAAGCGCGTGGACGAGCTGTCGGGCGGTCGCCTGGCCTACGCGTACATGCCCAACACCGCCGGCGCCGGCCTGGCCGCCTTCGATCGCGACTTCTACAGCCAACTCCACAAAGAGGGTCTCGTGCTGGACGAGCGCTACAACGGCGGTGGCAAGGTCGCCGACTACATCGTGGACGTGCTCGGGCGCGACGTGATCTGCTACTGGATGAACCGCGAGGGCTGGCTGGCGCGCACGCCGTTCGGCACGCTGCAGGGCCCGAAGGTCATGGTCATCAACGAGCGCGCCGGCTCGGGCGGCGACGCGATGCCCTGGATGTTCAAGAAGCTGGGCATCGGTCCGCTCGTCGGAACGCGCACATGGGGCGGACTTGTCGGCATCAGCGGCTATCCGCCGCTCATGGACGGTGGCAGTGTGACCGCCGCGAGTTTCGGGATCATGGACACCGACGGCCGCTGGGTCGTCGAGAATGAGGGTGTAGCCCCCGACCACGAGGTGATCGAATGGCCGAAGGACATCGCGGCGGGCCGGGATCCGCAGCTGGAGAAGGCCGTGGAAGTGGCCCTCGAGCTGCTCGAGAAAAGTCCGGCTCCCGTGCGGCCCGGCTACTCGCCGCCGACCAAGCGCTAAGGCGGCGGAGCCGCCGTACGGCGGCGATCGTGCTGGGGATCGCACTCGCGTTCGGCGCGGGCCTCGCGCTCCTGCTGAACACTGACATGGCGCCTGCGCCGCAGGAATCGCCGCCGCCGGCGCCCCCGCCCGGGCGCACACTGATTCGCATCGCCGGCGAAGTCTTGGATTCAGACGGCGCGCCGATCGGCGGCGCGACGGTGTACCTGCTGCCCAAGGCGAGCCCGGGCGCCGATCGCGACAAGGTCGACCACGAGGTCTCCGACGCTGAGGGTCAGTGGGAGCTGCGGGTACCGAAGACGATCGGGCGCTGGATCGGCGCGGTCGCGCGCGGCTACCGCACGGCCTGGATCGACGGCAACGGCGTTGATGTAGGCCACAAGATCATCCACGTGCTGGAGCGCTCCCCTGCGCTGGATGTGACGATCGTCGATGCCGACGGTCAGCCGATGGCCGACGCCGGCGTGCTGTTCTCACCGTGGCCGCCCGCCGCGACCTGGTTCTGCCCGGGGCCGGACTGTCGCCAGGGTGAGCAGTGGGGCGTCACGGACGCTGAAGGCCGCGCGTCATTCCGCCAGGATCTCGCGGCGCCGCTCGTCGTGACGCCGTTCATCGACGGCTACCACGGTCATCCGGGCGCGGCTTGGCTGCCGGATGCAGGCGGCACGCTGCGCATCGTGGTGCATCGCAACGCCAGCATCGACGTCGCCCTCGAGACCGAGGTCCCGCTTGCAGCCACCGATGGGCCGATCACCACGGAGTGGTTCGAGCCCGACAGCGGCGAGCGCGCCTTCGCGTTCACTCTGGGGGTGGACCCCGACGGGCACGCGCGGATCGAACGCGGCGTCCGGCCTGGCACTTGGCACGTCGCCGTCTCGGCGCCAGGCCGGCCGCCGGTGTTGATCGAACGCGTCGTCGTGCCCGAGGACGACGGCACCCCGGTCGTGGTCCGCGCACGCTTGGAAGCACGCGCCGAGGAGGCGCATGGCCGACTCGTCGTGAAGCTCCAAGGCAACGTCGCGCCCCAGACCCCCCAGGGGCGCCTGCGCCCGCCGCTGGTGTTCCTGCGCCGCATCGACGGCCCGTGGACCGCCCTCGCGTGGCAACCGGGCGCGCCGGAGTCGTTCGATCGCGCCCGGCAGCGGTTGGAGTTCCACCTGCCACCCGGCACGCACGAGGTACTCCTGGCCGACGTCCTGACCGGGCGCGCCGCGTACGAGACCGGCATCACGGTGGAGCGCGGCGAGGTGCGCGAGGTCACGCTGGCGATGAGGCCCGGACAGTTCGGCGCCGTGCCTGAGCTGCGCTCTGGCGACGTCTACGTACGCGACATCGCCGTGCGCGATGCGGCCGGGCGCGCCCTGCCGACGGTCGGCTGCACCCGGGACGGCCGGCAGCGCTTTCACCGCACGAGCGATCTGATTGGCGGACGCTTGCGGGACGCGGGCGTCGTGCTCGGGCCGTATCCGAGCGACGAGTTCAACGCCACGTTCGTGCGCTCAGACGGCAGCACGATCGAGCGCACGTATCCGTAGCGAGCCACCCATTCCCGGCGAACAGGGCGCGGCTAGCTGGCTGAACGGGGGGATGCGCCCTCGGCGTCGTCGGGCAATGCGGCCGCCGGTTGGGGGCCCGCGTCATGCTGCGGGATGTGCTCAGGCCCGATCCGCATGGTGCCCGAGAGGATGGCGCCCTCCTCGACGGTCAAGCACATGGCGCGCAGGTCGCCTTGCACCTCGGCCTTGCGCGTGAGCGTCATGCGCTCCAAGGCGATGGCCTCGCCCTTGAGGCGCCCGTCCACGGTCAGCGATTCGCACCAGATGGAGGCGAGGACGTTGCCCTTCTTCGTGATGTGAACGGTGTTGGCGGTACGCAGTCGGCGCACGGCCACGTAGTCCCTGATCACGAGCGCCTCGCAGATCACGCGCTGGTGGCAATGCGAGCAGTTGACCGACTTGGCCTCGTAGGCCACGACGAGCAAACCCCCGCACGACGTGCACAGAATGCGGCGGTCGTGCGGGGGCAGCGGTCGTGCCATCGGCGGCTAGCCCGGATGTTTCATGAAGCGCGCGCCGTGCGGCCCGTGGAGCCCGATGCCTATGCCTAGGTTGGCCGGCCGCGGGAGCCCCTGAGGGACACAGCACGTCCTCGCGGCGGATTGGCGCCTGAGGTCGACGCCGTCGCGAGGCGTCGATGCTGAACCCATCTTCGCCAAGCGACGGCTAGGAGATCGGGCGCCAAGACCCGCGCGGACCGCGCGATTCAACCTGTGTTCATGAAACATCCGGGCTAGGCCGGCTACTTCTTGCCGGACGCGGCGTCGGTGATCTGGCGCAGGACCTCCGTCTTGGGCTCCGGCGCCGACTTGGCGGCATCCGGACCCACGTCGCAGCGACCGGACCAGGTGGCGCCTTCGGCCATCTGCATCTTGGCGGCGCGCACATCACCCTTGAGGCGACACGTGGCGTTGAGCTCAAGGCGGCCCTCGCTCGTAATGTTGCCCTCGACGCTGCCGTCGATGGTGACGTGGCCGGCGTGAATCTCGGCCTTCACCTTGCCGCTCTGGCTCACGTAGACCTTCCCCGGAGTGAGGATGGCGCCTTCGAAGGAACCATCGATGCGCACGCTGCCCTCGAAGGACAACTCGCCGTTGAAGCGCGCATCGGCGCCAATGACCGTCGGATACTCGTCGGACTTGCCAGGTATGGAGACCATATGTCCCTCCTCGTGGGTTGGCGTGATGCCGGGAAGGTAGCAACACCCCCCCCCAGCCCCGCGGCGGCCCCGCGGCCGCGCCCCGGGAGGACTACCGATCGATCAGATTGCGCAGGAACGGCGCATCGCGGCGCCGGATGTAGAGGACGCCGACGCAGAGGGCCGCCACCAGCAACGCGAACGGCAGGCCACCCAGGCCCAGGACGGTCAGGTGCCCGATGATGGCGCCGCACATCACGCCCAGTCCGAGCAGCGCGCCGTAGACCGCGCTCTGGCGGATCAGCAGCAGGATCGCGGCTCCGCACTCCAGCGCGCCGATCGCGATCCGACCCGCGGGCTCCATGCCCAAGTCGCTGAACATGCTGATGGCGTGAGCATCGCCCGCCAACTTGCCCTGGCCGGCGAAGAACAGGATCCCCGCGGCCCCAAGCTGGCAGATCCATAAGGCGGTGGTCACCAGGGGCGAACGGCGAGACGCGTCGGACTTCGGAGTCTGCACGGACGTCATGAGGCCACCTCCCCCGCCACGATCGACTGCGGGGGCACGTAGAGGTGCCGCGGACCCAGCTCGCGCGCGCTGCGAACGCCGAGCGAGGACAGCAGGCTCTCGAAGTCGTGCGTACAGCCTTCGATGTAGTTCTTCACGCGCACGGCCTTGTCGGCAACGACCAGCCCATGTTGGAGCGTGCGGTCATGCGTGGCGATGCCCACGGGGCACGTGTTGTTGCCACACTGCAGCGCTTGGATGCAGCCGAGTGAGAGCATGAAGCCACGCGCACTGTAAATCGCGTCAGCGCCGAGGCACATGCCCATGGCCCACTTCGCCGCGCCGATGAGCTTGCCCGCGGCGAGCAGCTTCGTGCGCTGGCGCAGGCCCATGTCGACGAGGATGCGATGCACGCCCACGAGGGCCGGCAGGAGTGGCAGGCCGAACGAGTCGATGTAGGGCTTGGGCGCGGCGCCCGTGCCGCCTTCCCCGCCGTCGATCGCGATGAAGTCCGGAAACACGTCACGAGCAGCCATCTCGGCGAACAGCGCGCCGAGTTCCTCGAATGAACCCACGCACAGCTTGATCCCCGTGGGGAGTCCACTCACCTCCTGCACGCGCCGAATGAACTCGACGGTGCTCGGCATGTCGCGGCACTCTTCGTGGTACGGCGGCGACACGACGTCGCGCCCCATCGGGACGCCGCGCAACTCAGAGATCTCGCGCGTGATCTTCTCCTTGGGCAGGAGCCCGCCCTTGCCCGGCTTCGCGCCTTGCGAGAGCTTGATCTCGATCATCTTCACGCGCGGCTCGCTGGCGAGCGCACGCAGCTTCTCGTCGCTTAGGAGCCCCTGCTCGTCGCGCACGCCGAACTTGGCCGTTCCCATCTGGAAGATCAGGTCGCACGGCTCCTCAAGTTGGTGCTTGGGCCACCCGCCCTCGCCCGTGTTCATGGGAATCCCGGCGAGGCCCGCACCGCGCGCAAGGGCGCGCACGGCCGGCTCCCCGAGAGCGCCAAAGCTCATGGCGCTGATCAGGATCGGCTTGGTGATGGTGTAGGCGGTGGGCAGCCCGCGCTCGTCACCGAAGGTCAGGCGGAACGGCTCGACGTTCCCCTTCGGCGTCGGGAACATCGAATGCCGCAGCTTGATTTCATCGGGCCCGTAGTCGAGTTGCGTGCCGAACGACACAGCGGCGTCGATGCCCTTGGCCTTGCGGTAGACCTCCGCCCGCTCGGTTCGCGTGAACGGCCGCTCCTCGGTGTCGCTTGAGAAGAAGTACTGGCGCAGCTCAGGCCCGAGACTCTCGAGCATGTAGCGCACTTGGCCCAGCACGCCGAAGTTGCGCAGGATCGCGTGCCGCGTCTGAACGAACCGGTACGACAGGTTCATGAGGGTTAGGAACAGGAAGGTGACGGTTCCGAAGTGAAACCAGAACGACACGAAGCGGCCGCCCAGGAAGCACGCGACCGCGAGAGCCGGGATCACCCAGTTGGCGACCCGCGAGAGGCGCTGCAGATCCACCTTGGCCGTCGACATGGCGCTCCCTTGATTCGCGGACCCTCCGCGACGGTCCGACTATGCACCGAGAGCGGGCCGGATGCATCCCCCCGGTGGGCTGCTACACTCCCGCCCGCCGCACATGCGGGTGGCGGTGGTAGGAGCATGGGCCCTGATGGACATCGAGTTGTTTCTTGCCGCGCGGCGCGGGGCGGACGGCGTCGCAGGGGGGCTGATCGCCTCCGTCGTGTTTGCCGTCATCTGCGGCGCCATCGCCCACTCCAAGGGCCGCAGCGTCATCGGCTACGCAGCGCTCGGGTTCTTCCTGAGCTGCATCGGGTTGATCATCATTCTGTGCATGAGCAACCTGAAGGCGCCGGCGGCTCGCCGCGGCACGTATGACGCGCGCCAGCGCGGGCGCGAGGCGCTCGACCGAGCCCGCCCGGGCGCCCACGTCGACGACGGGGCTGCCCAAATCGCAGCGGTCGCCGCCCTCGCGGGCGAGCCCGTCGAAGGCTCCGACGTCAAGGAGTGGTTCTTCGAGCACGACGGCGAGAGCCGCGGACCGGTCTCCGAGGTGGCCATCCGGACCGGCCTGCGGCGCCGCCGCATCCGGCGCGAGACGCTGATTTGGCGCGACGGCATGCCGGACTGGCTGCCCGCGGGGGAAGTCCTGTTGTTCGCATCGGAGTTCACCACGTAGGGCCTGAACGCTCTCCCGACTACCCTAGTGGGTTGTGAGCACGATCCCGCCCCCGCCCACCTCCCTGCCGACGAGCCGGGCCGAGATCGAAGCCCGCGGCTGGGACGGCGTCGACGTCGTATTCGTCACGGGTGATGCGTACGTCGATCACCCCAGCTTCGCCATGGCCGTGCTTGGGCGCGTGCTGGAGTCGCGCGGGTTCCGCGTGGCGATCTTGGCGCAGCCTGACTGGCGCACGGCCGATGCGTGGCGGGACCTCGGGGCGCCGCGCCTGTTCTACGCCGTGTCGGCCGGCAACATGGACTCGATGATCAACCACTACACGGCGAGCAAGAAGCGGCGCAACGATGACGCCTACTCGCCGGGTGGTCGCATCGGCCTACGCCCCGATCGCCCGACGCCCGTCTACGCCCAGCGCTGCCGCGAAGCGTTCCGCGGCGTGCCGGTCGTGATCGGCGGCATCGAGGCGTCGCTGCGGCGCATCGCGCACTTCGACTACTGGTCGGAGACCGTGCGGCCGAGCATGCTTGTCAACTCGAAGGCCGATCTCCTGGGGTTCGGCAAAGGCGAGGAGACCATCGTCGCCATCGCGGAGGCTCTGGCCCGCGGCGAGACCCTCGAGGCGGTACGCACCCTGCGCGGCGTCGGCTACTTGCTCGGCAAGACGGAGCCGCTGCCGGAGTCGCCCTGGGAGACGCTCACGCTGCCGTCCTTCGAAGTCGTGAAGGACGACAAGGTCGCGTTCGCGCGCATGACGCGCGTCTTCCACCTTGAGACCAACCCGTTCAACGCCAAGCGCCTCACCCAGGAGCACGGCGACCGCACCCTGGTGCTGAACCCGCCGTGCCTGCCCCTCGACGAAGCGGGCATGGACGCGATTTACGACCTGCCCTACACGCGCCGCCCGCACCACACCTACACCGAGACGATTCCCGCCTGGACGATGATTCGCGACAGCGTCCAGATCATGCGGGGGTGTTTCGGCGGCTGCACGTTCTGCAGCATCACGATGCACGAAGGCCGGGTGATCCAGAGCCGTAGCAAGCGCTCGATCATGGCAGAGGTCGAGAAGGTCGCCGCAGCCCCCGACTTCAAGGGCACCATCAGCGATCTCGGCGGACCGACCGCGAACATGTACCAGATGCGCTGCACGCGCCCCGAGGTCGAGGCGAAGTGCAAGCGCCTCTCCTGCATTCACCCCACGGTGTGCAAACTCCTCGGCACGGATCACGGGCCGACGCTCGATCTCATGCGGTCGGCTCGCTCGGTGGCAGGCGTCAAGCGCGTCAACATCGCCAGCGGCATTCGGATGGACCTCGCCAACCTCGACGACACCTACATCGAGGAGCTCTCGGCCCACCACGTGGGCGGGCACCTGAAGGTGGCGCCGGAGCATCAGGACGACGGCGTCCTGGACTTGATGAAGAAGCCCTCGGCGGAGAGCTTCGATACGTTCGCCGACAAGTTCGAGCGGGCGAGCCGCAAGGCCGGCAAAGAGCAGTACCTCGTGCCCTACTACATCTCGAGCCATCCCGGCAGCGGCGTGGACGAGATGATCGACTTGGCGGTGTTCCTGAAGGCGCGCGGCTACCGCCCGCGCCAGGTGCAGGACTTCATTCCCGCCCCGATGGACATCGCGACGTGCATGTACCACACGGGTCTGGATCCCACGTCGATGAAGCCCGTCGAGACCGTCACGCGCCTGCGCGACCGGCAGGTGCAGCGTGCGCTGCTGCAGTACTTCAAGCCTGAGAACTGGTTCGAGGTCCACAAGGCGCTACGCGAGCGCGGCCGCAGCGACCTCATCGGCACCGGCCCCGAAGCGCTGATCGGTCCGAACCCGCCGCGTGAAGCCCTCGACGCCCGCCGCCAGGGCGCGCAGGCTCCGCGCGGCAAGCCCACCACCGGCTACCGGCCCGGCCGCAAGGGCCGCCGGCGGTAGAGCGTTCAACGGTCCTGCCGGACACGCACGGCCTCGTGGCTGCGGACCCTGCTCCGCGTGGCGTTGGTGCATGAATCCTACCGGCTCGCCCCGTGCCCGTCGATAGCCCGGTATCCCCACCGGAGCAGGCGCCATGCCGTCGAAG